>DATGFU010000585.1:0-6107 GCA_035308865.1 Allostellaceae bacterium
TTCGCAGGTCGACTTCTTCTCGACCTTTGGCGGTAACCCGGTCTCGGCCGCCGCGGCGCTGAAGACGCTGGAGATCATCCAGCGCGACTTGCTGCAGCAGAACGCCCACGCCACCGGCGCGCTGTTCCGCCACCAGATCGCCGCGCTCGCCGGCCGCTACGACCAGATCGGCGATGTCCGCGGCTGCGGGCTGATGATTGGCGTCGATATCGTCGGGAGCAACCGCGCGCCCGCCCCGGACGAGGCCAAGCGCATCAAGAACCGGATGCGCGAGCAGGGCGTGCTGATCGGCACCGAGGGCCCCCACGCGAACGTGCTCAAGATCCGCCCGCCGCTGCCGTTCGCAGCCGAGCATGTCGCGGTCGCGGTGGAGGCGCTGGAGCGCGCGCTCGCCGGCTGATCGGTCGACACACGCTGTTCCGCACCATTGCGGCGGATGTGGAAGAGGATGATGCCGAAGACCGCGCCGTTCACGACGGTCGCGATCGGCGGCACGACGTTGAACAGCATCCCGGCGGGCAGCAGCAGTGCCGCGACGAGTGCTGCGATCTCCGGGACCGACAGCTTCACGCGAGGATCGGTCGAGAGCAGCGCGATGGCAGCGCCGACCAGCGTCAGGTCGTAGAGGAAGGCGTAGGGCGAGGCCAGGACCGAGCCGACCGCGAGGGCCGCCACGGCAAGCCGGCCACGGTCCCGCCGGAACGCGAACCACACGCCTACGGCCGCCGCGAGCACGACGGCGCCCTGGACGGCGTAAGCCACGCGATCGCCCGCCCCAAGCGCCATCGCGTTCGACAACGCCGTCGGCATCATGTGGTAGAGCCGGGCTCGCTCCTCGTAGAGGATCGCGCCGAATTGCGGCAGGGTATGGAACCAGGTGATCCACGGATCGGCGCCGAAGGCGAGGAGACTCGCCGCCACGAGCGCCAGGACCGTGACCGCCGCCACGAGCACCGCCAGCCACGCCTCCGCCGCGACCAACGCCACGGCGACGAGCAGGCCGAACTGCGCCTTGTACGAAAGCAGGCCCAGCAGGATGCCGCCGAGAATCGGACGTGACGGCGCCGCGCGCATCCCGCCGACCAGCAGCGCCGCGGTCAGGAAGCCGTTCTGGCCGTAGAGCAGGTTGACCGCCGTCGCCGGCGCAAGCAGCGCGAGCACGAAGGTGAGCGGGCGGGACCCGCCCCGGAAGGCCGCGACGTACGCCATGAGCGTCAGCCCGCTCCACATGGTCTGGGCCACCGGATAGGACATCGAGGCGAGAGGCCTGATCAGCAGCATGTAGGTTGGGGGATAGGCGAAGGGCATCGGCGGATACCCGGGATGGAGCGACCACAGATAGGCCTGCAGGGCCGCATAGTCGTACATGCGCGCGGGCAGCTCCTGGGCCAGAAAGCGGGACCAACCCCACATGCCGAAGAAGTCGAGATGAACCGGCGTCGGCAGCGTGGCCAGGAAGACCACGGCGATCACGTAGCAGCCGGCGAGGAAGCCGAGACCGATGCCCAGCGCCTTCTGCCGGCGCCGCGAGCGCCGAGCCGCCGGATCGCTCAAGCGTCGGCCCCGGCCGGCGGCGCGTCGACGAGGAGCCGGTCGACCTCGCGCCGCGACATCAACGGCAGGCGCCCGGATTCGCCGTCGCCGAAGAGCGGCGAGGCCGCCCATCCCAACCGCTGCAGCCGGAAGGCGAGCGAGGTCTTGAGGACACCCAGCCCGTAAATCACGCTGCGCTGGAAATTGATCGACGAGGCCTCGGGAAAATATCGCGTCGGGCAGCTGATTTCGCCGATCCGGAAGCCGAAGAACACCGCCTGCGATAGCATCTGGTTGTCGAACACGAAATCGTCGGAATTGCGCTCCAGCGGCAGCCGTTCCAGCACTTCCCGGCTCCAGGCGCGGTAGCCGGTGTGGTACTCGGACAGCTTCTGCCCGATCATCAGGTTCTGGATGAGAGTCAGCACGCGGTTGGCGATGTACTTGTAGACCGGCATGCCGCCGACCAGCGCCCCGGTCCCGAGGATGCGCGAGGCGAGCACCGCGTCGAACTCTCCCGACGCGATCATCGAGGCCATCGCCGTCACCAGGCGCGGCGAGTACTGATAGTCGGGATGCAGCATCACGACGATATCGGCGCCACGAGCCAGCGCGGCCGTGTAGCACGTTTTCTGGTTGCCGCCGTAGCCGCGGTTGCGGTCGTGCCGGATGGTGGCGATGCCCAGTTGCTTCGCCAATTCGACCGTCGCGTCGCGGCTGGCGTCGTCGATCAGGATGACGTCGTCGACGATGTCGTGCGGGATTTCGTCATGGGTCCGCTTCAATGTCGCAGCGGCATTGTAGGCGGGCAGCACCACGGCGATTCGCTTGCCTGCAATCATTACTCCTCCAGCCGCACCGGGCCGTTCGGCGCACTGGATGATACGCCGATTCGCCTCCCATCGTCGGGGCAACCGGTGAAGGACCGCTTATCGGCCGTGCCGATGCGACGTCGAGGGGCTTGCGCTGGACGGACCCCGCATTTTCGGCGACGCTCCTTTCAGACGCCCGCGTGCTGCTCCAATGCCATGAAGAACCGGCCGAATGAACATTGACGGACACCCGGAAAACACCGGCCGCGATGCTCTGGCGGTATTCGCGTTGGCGTTCGTCTTGCAGATCATCTTCATGGCCCGGGTCGTCGATTTGTACGACGAGGGGATCATTCTGGTCGGAGCCGAGCAGGCTGCGAACGGGAAAGTGATCCACCGGGATTTCTATGCGAATTACGGCCCGGGCCAATTCTACGTGCTGGCCGGCCTGTTCAAGCTGCTGACCCCCTCGGTGCTGGTCGGGAGGCTGTGGGATACAGCAATCCGGTCGAGCGCCGCGGCGTTGGTCTATCTGGTGGCCGCGGCGGCGGCATCACGACGCGCAGCGTGGTTCACCGCTCTGGCATCCGGCCTCTGGCTCGCGTCCTTCGGGACCTACGGCTATCCGGTCTTTCCTGCGCTCGTCGCCTCGCTGGCCGCCTTCCTCTGCCTTGCGCCGTGGCGGAACGGAACCCCGCCCCCGCCGTTCCGGCTGTCCCTCGCGGGCATTGCCGCCGGCGTAGCCGCCTTGTTCCGTTACGATTTCGGCCTTTTCACTGTGGCCGCGGAACTAACTGCGCTGGCGCTCTACGCGGTCTACGTCAGGCAAGCCGCGCTTGAACTCCTTCGCAGCATGGGCCTGTTCGCCGCGGGCTGGCTGCTCGTCATACTGCCCCTGCTCATCGCCTACGCCCTGAGCGGCGTGATCGGTGACTTTCTCTTTGACGTCGTGCAGTTCCCGGGGCGGAGCTACGCGGCCACGCGGTCCCTCCCCTTTCCGAATGCCGGGGAGCTTTGGTCCGATCCCTGGTCGCTCGGCATCTACCTCCCGCTGATCGCCTGCGCCGCTGCCCTGCCCGCGCTTGTCGGCCTCGCGATCACACGCGGCAAGGCGCCGCCGATTGGGGATCGCCGGGATTTCTGGTTCGTCGCCGGGCTCATGAGCAACGCCTTTTTCTTCTTCCTGAAGGGGGTGGTGCGGCCGCACCCGGTCCATATGTCGGCATCGATCATCGTCGCGCTCATCCTCCTCGCCGTCCTGATCACGAGGCTGCCGGCGGGACGCGGCGCGCGTGCAGCGGTCGGCCTCGCCCTGGTTGCCGCCACCTGGTCGACGGGCGGCGCCCTTCGCGAAATCCTGTTTCGTGCCATCGCGAATGCGAGGTGGGTTGCATCCGGTGAAGCGTGGTCGGGACCGTCCATGGGGGCGCAGGCGGAGACCGGATCCTGCCGAGCGCCGCCCGGCCTCGAACGGTCGGCGTGCTTCCTCGTCGACGAAGACCGGCTCGCTGCGATCCGCTACGTTCAGGAAAGGACGAAGCCAGGAGAGCCTCTCTATGTCGGCCTGACGCGGCACGACAGGATCGTCGTCAATGACACGACCTTCTACTTCCTCGCAAAGCGCCCGCCGGCGACGAAATGGAGCCATTTCGATCCCGGTCTCCAGACCTCTGCCCCGATCCAGCATGAGATGGTCGACGAGTTGGCCGCGAGCCCACCACGATTCGTGATCCTCGAGTCGCAATGGGACCGGGTGCAAGAACCCAACGCTAGCGCCCAAAGCAGTGGCGTAATGATCCTTGACGCCTATATTCATGACCATTATCGATGTGTTTCAAGGTTCGGCGCCATTTCTGTACTAGGTGATAATAATTGTGATAATGCTGGAAGCTGCGCCGACGATGCTGCGACCTCGCCCGGGTAGCTTGAAGCGAGCCGAGGCGGCAAGGTGAGACCGTTCGACGATCCAACGCGGCCGGCGAGTCATCGGCGAAGCATCCGAACGTTGTGGCCGGCCGTCGCGCTTGTCGCAATCGTCGCGTTCGTTGGTCTCATTCGCGTCAGGCTGCTGGATTTCCCGCTCGAACGCGACGAAGGCGAGTACGCCTATGCCGGACAGTTGATCCTGCACGGCCTCGCGCCCTATCAGCTTTGCCACACAATGAAGCTGCCGGGCACGGCCGCGGCCTACGCCCTCGCCATGGCGATCTTCGGGCAGACGACGGAGGGCGTTCATCTCGGCCTGCTGCTCGTCAACAGCGCCACGATCGTCCTCATGTACATTCTGGCGTCACGGCTTCTGGGTCGGCCGGCGGGGATCGTGGCAGCCGCGAGCTTCGCGCTGCTGTCGCTCCAACCCGCCATGCTTGGCTTCGCGGGCCACGCTACGCATTTCGTCCTGCTGCCGGCGCTGGGCGGGCTCATCCTGCTACTCAAAGGCATCGAATCGCAGAAGCCGGCCGCTTTCCTGGCGAGCGGGCTCCTGCTCGGCCTCGGCTTTCTGATGAAGCAGCCGGGCGTCTTCTTCATCTTCTTCGCTCTCGCCTATCTGGTGCTGTGCCTGTATCGCGGCACGCTGGGGCGGCGGCAGTTCGTGGCGGGAGCCTTGATGCTGTGCGTCGGCGCGCTCATCCCCTTCGGCCTGACCTGTATCCTGATGCTGGCGGCCGGCGCGCTCGAGCCATTCTGGTTCTGGACGATCGAGTATTCCTCGAAATATGCCGCCATCCTGACTCTGGCCGACGGGGCCGTGCTCTTCCTGCACAGCGCCCTCTACATCGTGCTCTCCGCTCTGGCTCTATGGCTGATGGCCGCGGCCGGCCTCGCGCGGCTGCTGACCGACCGGCAGATGCGAGACCGAGTGCCATTCATCCTCGGATTTCTGGCGTTTTCCTTCCTCGCCATTTGCCCCGGGCTCTATTTCCGGCCGCATTATTTCCTTCTCGGTTTGCCTGCCGCCGCGCTGCTCTGCGGGGTCGTGGTCGCCGGACGGGGTGGCCGCCTCGTGTCCTGGGTTCTGGTCGCTGCAGCGTTCGGGCTTTCGCTGATGCAGTCCCGCGAGTTCCTCTTTCTGACGCCGCCCATCGCGGCGAGCATGGACGTCTATGGCAGCAACCCGTTCGCCCAGCTCCCGGCGGTCGCGGCGCTGGTAGAGCAGCACACCTCACCCAAGGATCGGATCGCCGTCATCGGATCCGAGCCAGAGCTCTATTTCTACACGCGGCGCCTCTCGGCCACCGGATACATGTACATGTATCCGCTGATGGAGCCGCAGCCCTTTGCCTCAACGATGCAGCGCGAGATGGTGTCCCAGATCGAGACGGCCGCACCCGAGATGATCGTTCTTGTGAAGGAACAGATGTCCTGGCTCGAACGGCCGGACTCCGATCGATACATTCTTAGCTGGTCCGAGGATTATCTTCGCGCCCACTATCGGGCCGTCGACATTTCGAGCCTCGCGGAGGCTCGCGTCGATCATCTGTCGGACGTCGAGACCGAAGAATACCGGTCGGGATACAAGACGATCACCGTCTACGAACGGGTGGAATAGCGCCAACCACGGCACGCGATCGACGCCGGTAGTGAATTGGCGAGGTTCGTGCGGCAGGATCGCCGCGATCGCAAGGGCGGCAGCGCGGGGCGTGCGGAGTTAGCGGATGACAGTACGTATCTTGACGCCCGACCGGGATCCGGTCCCCTTCCTGCTATTCTTCGCCTCCGGCTTCTGCAGCCTGCTCTACCAAGTCGTCTGGCTGCGCATGG
>DATGFU010000586.1:0-4773 GCA_035308865.1 Allostellaceae bacterium
GGCTTGGTCCTCCCTCAAGCGTGTGTGCCCGCTCCACCACCGAGGCTAGCGCCGTCGCCGACGCGATACAACGCAACGAAGATGACATTTTAGGTAATGGGCTGGGAGCGTCCTGGGCGTGCCGGCTTGACAGAAGCGGACGGGTCGCGGCCGTACTCGTCAAATCTTGCCCGCAATGCGATGTAGGACATCGATCGCGGCCAAGGAGGGGATGCGATTGAAGCGGGGATGGTTGACGGCGCTGCTCGCGCTCGTGGCGGTCTCGGGCGGAGCACGAAGCGACACGCTCGCGCCGCCGCCGATCCGGGCCCTGTCGCGGGACATGCTGCGCGAGCTGGTCGAGATCGACACGACGTCGGCGCATGGCACGCTGGCGGCGGCGCAGGCGATCGTGGCACGGGCACGCGCGGCCGGGTTCGCCTCTGACGACGTGACGCTGCTCGCGCCGCCCGACCAGCCCACGCGCGCCAATGTCGTGGTCCGGCTCCACGGCAGCGGCAAGGCGAAGCCGCTGCTGCTGATCGGCCATATCGACGTGGTCGAGGCCCCGCGCGAGACCTGGTCGGTCGATCCGTTCAAGCTGACCGAGAAGGACGGGTATTTTTACGGCCGCGGCACGCTCGACATGAAGGGCGAGGACGTGGCGGTGCTGACGTCGCTCATCCGCATGAAGCAGGAGGGCTTCGTGCCGGATCGCGACATTGTCGCCGCCTTCACCGCCGACGAGGAAGCCGGCACGGCGGACGGCGCCGAGTGGCTGCTCAAGACGCACCGCGCGCTGATCGACGCCGCGCTGGCGATCAACCCCGATGAAGGGGCGGCCGGCTTCCGCCGGGGCAAGCGCGTTTATTACGGCATCCAGACCAGCACCAAGCGCTACGTGACCTTCGTGCTCGAAGCTTCGGGCCAAAGCGGTCACACGGCGATCCCGCTTCCCGACAATGCCATCTACGAGCTGGCCGCCGGCCTCGAGCGTCTCGCCGCCTTCAAGTTCCCGATCGAGCTGGACGACACGACCCGCGCCTATTTCGCGCGCATGGCGGAGACCGAGACCGGCCAGACCCGCGCCGACATGGCGGCGGTGGCGAAGCTGCCGCCGGACCTCGCGGCGGCCGAGCGCCTGGCCGAAAACCCGGAGCGCAACGCCACGCTCCGCACCACCTGCGTGGCGACGCTGCTGAAGGCCGGCACGGTCGAGAACGCGCTCGCCGACGCCGCCCAGGCCACCGTCCAGTGCCGTGTGCTGCCGCAGGACGATCCGGACAAGGTGCGCGACGCGCTGATCCGCATGCTCGGCACGACGGCGATCCGCGTGAAGATGACCGAGGGCGGCTCGCCCAACCCCGCCTCGCCGCCGTCGCCCGCGATCATGGAGCGGGTCGAGGGCGCGGTGCATTCGATGTGGCCGGGGCTGCCGGTGCTGCCGTCGCTCAATATCGGCGCATCCGACTCGGTCTATACCCGCGCCGCCGGCATCCCGACCTACGGGCTCTGCTCGATCTTCTACGATCTCGACGACGACCGCGCCCATGGCGACGACGAGCGGATCGGCGTCGCGAATTTCGATGAGGGCGTCGAGTTCATGTACCGGCTCCTCAAGGCGATGAGCGCGGCGTGAGGGTGGCAGCACGTCATCTGCTGGCGCTGCTCGTCAGCGCCTCCGCCGCAGCCGCGGATCCGCTCTCGGTCGATCCCGGGCTCAAGCCGGGCGCACCGGTCGATCCGCATCGCCCGCCGGCTCAGGAGCTGGTCACCAGCGCCAGTCCGACCCTGGCGGTGGCCGCGGTGGGAAGCCTGGTTCTCGACGGCCCCGATGCACCGCTGCCGCCATTGGATCCGGCGGTGCGGGCGATCCTCCGGGGCGTCGACAGGCCGGGCGGCCAGACCGTCGGGATCGGCGCGCTGCAGACGACGATCATCGATCTCAAGGCGATGAAGGCCTTTCCCTACCCCTGGAACGATGCGCCCGTGCCACGCGTCTCGCCGGGAGCCGCGGCGGCGCTCCGGGAAGACGGGTTCGGTGCCCTGCTGCTGGCCGGGCCGCACGCGCTCGACTGGGGGATCGAGGGCATGCGCGCCACCGGCGCCGCGCTCGATGCGGCCGGGATCGCCCGTGCCGGCACCGGCAACACCGCCGGTATCGCGCGGCACGCACAGTATTACGACGATCCCGCCGGCGGCGGCCGCGTTGCGATCGTCTCGGCGGCAGCGACCTTCCGGCCGACCAGCGACGCGCTCGACCAGAACGGCGCTGCGCCGGGCAGGCCCGGCGTGGCCGGGCTGGAGGTGGTACCGGTCCGCCTCGTATCGCCGGAGCAGCGTGACACGGTGCAGGCGGTCGCCTGCCGCTTCAGCTATCCGGGCGTTCCCGGTGCCTGCTCGCACCTGACCCCGGCCGCCGAAGTGGCAACGCTCGGCAGCACGTTCAGGGTCGGCGACGCGCCGCCGCTCTACGGCACCACGACCTACCAGCTCAACGACCGCGCGGCCGATGCGCTGCTCCGCGACATCCGCGAGGGCAAGCAGAGCGCCGATCTTCTGGTCACGGGCATCTATTCTGCGGAGGTCGAGGATGCCCGGGTGGCCGATCCGCCGCCGCCCGCCTTCCTCGTGTCGCTCGCCCATGCCGCGGTAGAGTCCGGCGCCGACATGGTGGTGGGAACCGGCCGGCCGGTGCTCGGCCCGATCGAAATCTATGCGCCGCCGCACGGAAGGCCGCGGCCGATCTTCTACGGGCTCGGCGATTTTGCATGGAGCCCAAGCGTGGCCCCGTCGGAGCATCCCATAGACTCCGCGATCGTCCGCAGCGTGGTCGACGGCGCGGCGGTCGCGGTCGAGATCTTCCCGCTCGACCTTGCAGCCCACAACGGCTGGCCGATTCTCGCCGACCGTGGCCGCGCGACGGCGATCCTGCAGCATCTCCAGGCGATCTCCCGCCCCTACGGCACGACGATCGCGATCGTGCCGAGCGGCGACACGGTCCTCGGCCGGATCGCCGTCGGAGACCGTTCCGGGGGGCCGAAGTGAGGCGGGGTAACGCGGGTCAACCCCTCCCCCTGACCCCCTCCCGCAAGGGGAGGGGGAATCGTGCTACTGCATTCCCCCTCCCCTTGCGGGAGGGGGTCAGGGGGAGGGGGCTGCGCGACAATGCGGCAGGATTCACAGCGCTGCTTCTCTGCGCGGCCGCGGCCCCTGCCGCCGAGGCGCGAGACTTCACGCTGGTGACCGTCGGCGACCTCATCATCGCCCGACCGCTGTCGCAGCTTCGCCATCCCGGCGCGTTCCCCGCGGCGAAAGGCTTCGATGACGCGCTCGCCCTGCTCGGCGGGGCGGACGTCACCTACGGCAACATGGAATCGACGATCTTCGACAGCCGCGACTTCAGCGGCTCGCCCTACTCCTGGGCCGGCGACTGGATGCTGACCAGCCCGCCGTCAGTCGCGAGCGATCTCAAATCCATGGGAATCGGCATCGTCTCGCGCGCCAACAACCACGCGCTCGATTGGGGCGCGGAGGGCATGCGGCAGACGCGCTACTGGGTACAGGCGGCCGGACTGGCCTCGGCCGGCACGGGCGAGACGCTCGACGAGGCGACCGCCCCGGGCTTCCTCGATACGGGCGAGGGCAAGGTTGCGATCGTCTCGATGGTCTCGACCTTCCGTCCCACCACCGACGCGCTTCCGGTCAGCCCTGCTGCGCCTTACGGGCGGCCCGGCGTCAACGGGCTGAAGGTGAGCGCGACGGCCCTGGTCGACGCCGCAAACTATGCGAAGCTGGCCGTCATCACCTGCAGCTTCGCGGGGACGAAGCCATGCCCGCCGGCGCCGGCCTCGCTCGACCTCTTCGGCACTGCGATCCGTGCCACGGCGCCGGGCGAGACGCCCTTCACCTATAGCTACGCGATGAACAAGCCGGACCTCGACCGCAATCTGGAAGCGGTCCGGCAGGCGAAGTCGACCGCGCCCTTCGTCATCGCCACGATCCACGCGCATGAAGGGCTGGCCGAGGAGGCGCCGCCGGCCACCTGGCAGGACCCGGCGGGATTCCTCAAGCCGCTGGCCCACGCACTGATCGACAAGGGCGCCGACGCCTTCGTGGTGACCGGCATCCACCACGTCGCCGGCATCGAGATCTATCGCGGTCGGCCGATCTTCTATGGTCTCGGGAATTTCTTCTGGAGCGACATCCAGGAGCCGCTCTCGGCCGAGCTCTATGATTCGATCACCGATCGACGGTTGCTGGCGGCCAGCCTCGCTCATCCCGAGCGGGCGACCGACGACGATCTCGGCCTCGTCCTCAACGCCGACAGCGCGACCTTCGCGCCCAAGGGCGATGCGGCGCGGAACCGCACCTTCCATACGGTCCTCGTCCGCAGCACGTTCGACCGCGCCACCGGCAACGTCACCGCGATCCGTCTCTACCCGATCGACCTCGGCTACGGCGACAAGCTGAGCCGCAGCGGCATCCCCCGCCGCGCCGGCAAGACGATCGCCGATCTCGTGCTCGACCGCATCGCCAGGCTCTCGTCCGGCGTGGCGATCACCAAGACCGAGGAGGATGGCTACGAGATCGGCATCGCGGTGCCGAGGTAAGCGGCGCGCCTAGACGGCATACATCCTGACCGGTAGCCGCGCCGGCCCGTGGCCGATGGTGGTCATCCACGGCTCCGGATCGCCCGCCGGCTCGAAGCGCGCGACGCGGCGGCCGATCTCGCCGAGCAGCGCGCCGGCCTCCAGCTGCGCCAGCACGCGGCCGACGCAGGTATGGACGCCA
>DATGFU010000587.1:0-6188 GCA_035308865.1 Allostellaceae bacterium
ACATAGGCCTTGCCGGCGCGGATCAGGTGCTCGGCCCATTCGTAGAGCTGGCCGAAGTAGTCCGAGGCGTGGTGGAGGTTGTCGCCCCAGTCGAAGCCGAGCCAGCGGACATCCGCCTCGATCGCGTCGATGAACTCCTGCTCCTCCTTGACCGGATTGGTGTCGTCGAAGCGGAGATTGCAGCTTCCGCCGAACTCCTGCGCCAGACCGAAGTTCAGGCAGATCGACTTGGCATGGCCGATATGGAGGTAGCCGTTCGGCTCCGGCGGGAAGCGCGTCACGACGGTCTTGTGCCGGCCGGACTCGAGATCGGCCCGGACGATGTCCTGGAGGAAGTTCCGTGCCGCTTCCTCCGAGACCTTGTCGTCCACTGCCATATCGAGCCGCTCCGTTACGCTTCCGTGGCGGCAAACTCGACGGGCGCCGCGGGTCTTGTCAATGCGCGATCAAACATCGGTGGCCGTCGGCGGCTGCGGACGGGGGAGCGCCGCGGTCGACGAAACTCCACCTCCGCCGAACGGACGAGCTTCGCTGCGCTGCTCCGCGCTTCCGCGTGCAACACAAGGCGATCACCTTCAGCGCCTTGCATGCCCTTCGGACGCGGGGCGGGGGCGTGCAACCACGCAACCAGGAGGAATCCCATGCGATTCATGGCAGCGGCGGCAGCAGCGTTCGGCGGAATGTTGCTGGCGAGCACGGCCCATGCCGAACCCCAATTGTGCAAGCAGCTCCCGAATGCGGCCGCGGTGGAGACGGCGCTCGCGAACGCGGTCACGACGGTCGCCGCATTCGGCGCCGGCCTCGGCAATGCGATGTGGGCGACGGTCGTGGATGCTCACGGCAATGTCTGCCTCGTGGTGAACTCGGCGGGCGGCGGCAACAGCTCTGTCCAGGACATCTGGCTCGGCAGCCGCGTGATCTCCGCGCAGAAGGCGAATACGGCCAACGCGTTCAGCCTGTCCTCCGGCTCGACGGGCACGGCGATCGCGCTCTCGACCGCCAATCTCTACTCGGCGGTGCAGCCTGGCGGCAGCCTCTACGGGTTGCAGGCCAGCAATCCGGTCGATGTCGGCGTTGCCTATGGCGGGACCGTCAATCAGTTCGGCAAGGGCAAGCTCGATCCGCTGGTCGGCACGCGGATCGGCGGCGTCAACGTGTTCGGCGGCGGCCTCGCCGTCTACGACAGCCACGGCAATCGGCTGGGCGCGATCGGCGTCAGCGGCGACACCTCCTGCACCGACCATGCGGTCGCCTGGGAGACACGGAATGCGCTCATGCTCGACTACGTGCCCGGAGGCGTGTCATCGGCCGGGGACGACAACATCATCTACGACATCACGTCCCAGGCCGGACAAATGCCCGGCGTCAGCGCCGGGGGGTTCGGGCATCCCCATTGCCTGAACGCTACGGCAGAGAACTCCGTGCTGGCCGCCTTGCCGGCGACGCGCAAGCCGCAGTAGCGGTCGCCCAGGTGATGCTCCCGGGCGCCTTCGAGTGCCCGGGAGATTGCTGCGACCGACCACCGGGCCGTTTAACGCGGATGAGGGTTGTCTGCGTTTTTGATTGACCCATGAACGCGGACAAAGTACGTCTGCGTTATGGCGCACATTACGACCAGCGTCGAGTACGCGATCCACGGCCTGCTCTGGCTTGTCGACAATGACAAGCCACTGAGCAGCCGCGACATCGCCGACCTGCAGGTCATCTCGTCCAGCTTTCTCGCCAAGATCTTTCCCAAGCTCGAGAAGGCAGGGATCGTCGCGGCGAGCGAGGGCGTGCGCGGCGGCTATCGGCTTGCCCGCCCGGCCGATGAGATCAGCTTTCTCGATATCGTCGACGCGATCGAAGGCGATAAGCCCTTGTTCGATTGCCAGGAGGTGCGCGGCCGCTGTGCCGTTTACGGCGACGGCCCGCCCGGCTGGGCCATGGCGGGAACCTGTGCCGTTCACGCCGTCATGCTGCAGGCCGAAAAGGCGATGCGCGAGGCCCTGGCAGCGCAGACGCTGGGCGATGTGGCCGTTCGCTTCGGCCGCAAGGCGCCCAGGCAGTTCCTTGCGGATGTCGATGCCTGGATTGATCAGCGCGTCGGCGGCCGCACGGCACGGGTCGGCAGGCGGTCGCGCGACCCACCGCCCTAGGGATGGGGACCTCCCCGCTCCCACATATGCCCTGATTTCCTTCTCGGCTCCCGGCCGGACGCCCCGAGAAGGCCCCGTGCGTCTCGTCTCGCGGCGCTGTGAACGATGACCCGCGTCCGGCGACCCACGAAGGAGGGTAAATCATGAAGATCGTCGTCATCGGCGGCACCGGCCTGATCGGCTCGAAGACCGTTGCCATTCTTCGCCAGGGTGGCCACGAGGTCGTCGCCGGCTCCCCCAAGAGCGGCATCAACAGCGTCACCGGCGAAGGCCTCGAGCAGGCCATGGCCGGCGCGCAGATCGTGATCGACCTCACCAATTCGCCCTCATATGAGGACAAGGCGGTGCTGGAATTCTTCGAGACTTCCGGGCGCAACCTCCTGGCGGCGGAGGCTGCCGCAGGCGTCCGACACCACGTCGCGCTGTCGATCGTCGGAATCGACCGGAGCGATAATGGCTATTTCCGCGGCAAGGTCGTCCAGGAAAGGCTGATCAGGGCTTCCGGCATTCCCTACACCGTCATCCGGGCGACCCAATTCCTGGAATTCCTCGGCGGCATCGCCGATTCGAGTACCAATGGAAACACCGTCAGGTTGCCGCGAATTCTGTTCCAGCCGATCGCGGCGGACGATGTTGCCCCCATTGTCGCCGAGGTAGCGCTCGCGCCGCCGCGAGGCGGTATCGTGGAGATCGCCGGCCCCGAACGAGCGCCGTTCAGCGAAATCGTTGCCCGCTATCTGAAGGCGGTCGGCGACCCGCGCGAGGTGGTGTCCGACCCCGAGGCCCGATACTGGGGAGGCCGGGTCGAGGAGCTTTCACTCGTGCCGCTGGGCGAGGCGCGCCTCGGCCGCGTCGCTCTCGACGAATGGCTCCGCCGTTCCAGGGCAGCGGCCTGACCCTGCATCCGTCAGCCGAAGGGAGGGGTTCATGAAACGCATTTTCCGTTCGCTGCTTCTTGTCGTCCTGCCGTTCGTCGGCGCCCTTGCGGATGCGCCGCAGTCGAAGAACGCGAAGGTAACGGTCGTCTACCAGCACGAGCTGCCGAACGTTCCCGGCAAGAGCATCAAGGGCGTGCTCGTCGAATACGGCCCCGGCGGCTCCTCGCCGGCGCACATGCATGCCAAATCCGCCTTCATCTACGCGACAGTGCTGGAAGGAGCCATCCGCAGCCAGGTCAATGACGGGCCGGTGACGACCTATCAGGCCGGGCAGAGCTTCTCCGAGCTGCCCGGCGATCGGCACGCCGTCAGCGCTAATGCCAGCGACACCCAGCCGGCCAAGCTCCTTGCCGTGTTCGTGGTGGACACGAACGAGACGGAACTGACGATCCCGGTCGGCAAGTGACGCAATAGTCATAGCGCCGGCTGCTCGAGCAGCCGGCGCTATGATCTTTACTCTGCCGGTGCGGTGCGGCTCAGTTCATGCTTTCCCATCCGCCCCCCGAAACCCGACCAGCGCCGTCCCCGCCGCGACCAGCAGGATCGGCGCAGCCGTCACCAGGAAGACGGGCCCGACGTTCCAGTGCCGGGCAAGCATGAAGCCGCCGATGGCCGGCCCGAAGATCGAGCCGAAGCGGCCGGCGCCGAAGGCCCAGCCGATGCCTGTCGCCCGCATGCGCGTCGGATAGAGGATGGCGGCAAGCGCATTGAGGCCGCTCTGGCCGCCGATGACGCAGGCGCCCTCGACCACGACCGCCGGATAGAGCGCCCAGGAGTCCCAGTCGACGAAGCCGATCGCAGCGACGGCCAGCGCACCGCCGAGATAGGTCAGCGGCAGCACGCGCGCCGGCCCGAACCGGTCGAGCAGCCTGCCGTAGAACAGCATGGTCACGATACCGGACGTCGCCATCACCAGGCCGATCTCGGCGGCTTGGGTCAACGTCATCCGGCTGAAGCTCGTGAAGAAGGTCGGCATCCAGGCGGCGGTCAGGTAGATCGCCAGAAGCCCCATGAAGAACGAGAACCACAGGAGCAGCGTCGAGGCGGCGCGGCCGTCCTGGAAGAGCGCCAGCACCGGCGGCGCGCCCGCGGCGCTGGCCTCGTCGAGGACGAAGCGCTCGCCGCCATCGAGGGAGAGCGTCGGATCGATGCGCACGAGCAGCCGGCCTATCTCCGGGTCGCGGTCGTCGCGCTGGAGGCGGAACTGCAGCGATTCCGGCAGCAGCACCGCCCAGAGCGGCAGCAGCGCCAGCGGCAGCAGCCCGCCGCCCCAGAAGGCGCCCTGCCAGCCGAAGGCGTCGAGCAGCCGCGTCGCGAAATAGCCGCCCGTGGCGGTGCCGAAGGTGAAGCCGCAGAACATGATCGTGACCATCGTCGCCCGCAGCCGCGGCGGTGCGATCTCGGTGGTCAGCGCGATCGCGTTGGGGATGACGCCCGAGAGGAAGGCCCCGGCGAGGAAGCGCAGCGGCGCCATGGCGGCGATCGAATGCGCCTGCGCGACGGCGAGGGTGAAGAGGCCGAAGAGCGCCACGCTTGCGAGCAGGACGGTCCGCCGCCCGAACCGGTCGGCGAACGGGCTGACCAGGAAGGAGCCCAACGCGAGACCGACCTGCTGCGCCAGCAGTACCGGGGTCAGCGAAGCGGGCGCCACGCCCAGATCCTTGGCGATCGCCGGCAGCACGTAGCCCACGACGTAGAGGTCGTAGCCGTCGATCATCATGGCGAGGGCGCACAGGCCCAGCACCAGAAGCTGTACGGAGCCGATGCCCCGCCGCTCGAGCACTGCTGTGACCTCGATATCGCGGCTGCCGGTTGTCGAAATTCCCCCCAACGACGATCCCTTCTTCGTGCGGCGCTACCGCCTCAGATCGATCCTCCGACGCGGCTTTCCGGTGATCGGGATGTCGAAAGGCTCTGTCCGTGGCCGATCCGCATCCTCCCCCTCGCCCATGTAGTGCACCTTCCGACGCTCTTCCGGCGGCAGCGGCATGCCGCGCCACAGGCGCCATCCGCCGCCGATGGCCGCGGCGATGAGGCCCGCCGCGAGCAGGAACAAGATGAACTGGAAGACGGCCCGGATCAGGCCGATGGCGATTTCCGGCGGCATTACATCAGGCCCAGGGACCGCAGCTCGCGCACCAGGTTCGGCGGCATCTGGTCGACCTCATCCGTCCGTCCGGCGAGGTCGGGCGGGGCATCCTGCGGCTCGAGATAGCGCCAACCCTGCATCGGCCGTGTCGGCACGCGGACCGTCTCAGCGAGCTCGGGATCGAAGGTTATCAGGCAGAACCGCGTACCTTCGCCGTCGACCCCGGGATCGAGGCCGATGATGCGCTGGCGCACCCGGATCTGGCCCTGGATGATCCAGTAGAGCGACCCGCCCTGCAGGATCTCCGGGGCGCGGCGCGGCATGTTGCGGGTGCGGTGCGCGATCCGCTCGCCGCGCAGCGCCCGGTCGCGCTGCCACTGGCGGAGATCGTCGACGCTGTCGCAGCCGACGCACATCTTGAGCAAATGGAGCGGCATGAGGCCTTATTTGGGAACGAACGCGACCAGTTCGACCCCCTCCTCGACGAGATCGCCCGGCTGGTAGCGGACGGTCTCGACGGTGCCGTCGGCGGGTGCGGTGATGGTGTGCTCCATCTTCATCGCCTCGAGCACGAGCAGCGGCGCGCCGCGCGCGACTGTGGTCCCGGCTGCGACAAGCACCTGGGTGATGCGGCCAGGCATCGGCGCGACCAGCTTTCCCTCGCCGCCACCGACGTCCATCGAGGGCGCCAGCGGATCGACGAAGACCAGGCGGTGCTGGGCGCCGTCCTCCAGCACCGTGATCTCGGCGTCGCGGCGCACCGCCTTGGCACGATGGCGGACGCCGTCGACGATGACGATCCCGGCATCGATGTCGCCGGCGATCTCGGCCGGGCCGTCCGGCAGGTCGAGCCGGATCCCGCCGTCACGACGCAGATGCGCCCGGACGGGGATCAGCGCCTCGGCACTGCGGAAGGCCAGGTCCTGATAGCCGTCGCCGTTGACGCGCCAGGCATCGCCTGAATTCCACGGCGACCAACGGTCGGCCGAGCGCACCGCGCGAATCTCGGAAGCGGCTCGATCG
>DATGFU010000588.1:0-10376 GCA_035308865.1 Allostellaceae bacterium
GCTCCACCCGCGCCGCTGCATCAGATTGGCGCCGGTCATCAGCTCGTCGATCGTCTCGACTCCGAACGAGACGTGGCTGAACAGCCGCTTGCCGGCGCGGAAGAGCAGCAGGTTGTGGTGGTCGTGCCTGCCGTCGCAGCGCAGGAAGACGCCGAAGCCGCGGATGATGTCGGTCACCCGAAACCCCAGCCGCTCGACATAGAAATCGACCCTCCGCTCGACCTCGGGCAGGCCGAAGACGACATGGTTGATCACCTTGGGCCGGGCGCTCTCGTACCACTTGCGATGGCGGTTCCAGCGGGTGGTCTGGGAAAGATTGTTCTCGCCGGGCGCGGTCTCCAGCGCGAGCGGCACTCGCTCGAAGCGGCGAAAGCCGATCCGCATGCCGCCATCGTCGGTGAGATGCAGCGTACCGTCCGGATCGACGGCGACCTCGCGGTCGCGCCCGAGATCCTCGGCAAGCGCGGCCAGCGCCTCGGCCGAAGCGACGCCCCAGACGATCTCTCGCGGGCCCGGCCCGTCCAGGAAGGCCGGCGGCATCACGGGATCCTCGCTCGGCCGGAACTCAACCGTCGAGCCCTCCGCCAACCGGAACCGCGCATGGCCCGGCGTGCGCTCGTCGAGAACGAGGCCGAAATCCTCGTGGAACCGGACGGAGGTCTCGAGATCGGCCACGCCGAAGGTGAGGGTTTCGACTCCGACGATCGGCATGGTTCCTCCCTCGACAGTGCCGCGAAAAATCTGCGCGGCGTCAGCTCACCCGCGGGCTCAAGGCCGCCAGACCGGGCATGACGTGCTCGGCGAACAGTTCGACCGAACGCCGCGCCTCGGCGACGGTCAGGTTTCCGAAGAGCGTCCGGCAGACGAGGTAGTTGCAGCCCACAGCCTCGACCTGGGACGCCAACGTATCGAGCACCTGCTGCGGCGTTCCCGCCACGCCCCAGCCCTGGCTCAGCGCTTCCTCGAACGTGTTCGGGTAGTAGGTATAGGGCCGCGGGCCGCGGTCGTCCCAAAGCTTCCAGAAACTGTGGTTCCACTGGCGATAGGCCCGCGCGGCGGCCGCGATGGCCTCGTCCTCGTTCTCCGAGATGACGACGAAGCGGTTGATCCCGGTGAGCGGCAGTTCGGAGGCCGGCCGGCCCGAAGCCTCCCACTCGGCACGATACGCGGAGAGCAGCTCGCGCGCACGCTCTGCCGGATGGTTCACGACGATGCTGAGCCCCCTGCGTGCCGAGCGCACCGCCGCCTCCAGCCGTCCGACCCCGTACCACATCGGCGGGTGCGGCCGCTGGAGGGGCCTCAGCTCGAGCGGTACGTCGGTGAAGCTGAAGTGCTTGCCCTGGAAGGTGAGCCGATCGCTCGTCAGCGCCAGCATCACGATCTGCAACGCCTCCTCGTAGGCGGCATTGGCCACGTCGGTCTTGTCGAGACCGTAGATGGCGAGCTCGTGCGGCGATGCGCCCTTGCCGACGCCGAACTCGAAACGCCCGCCGCTCAGATGGTCGAGCATGCAGATTTCCTCGACGACCCGCAGCGGATGATACATCGCCAGCGGATAGACGAGCGGCCCGAAGCGCAGGCGCCGCGTCCGTTGCCCGACGGCAGCCAGGAACACGCTCGGCGACGGGGCCATGCCGAGCGGCGTCGCATGGTGCTCGGCCAGATGGTACATGTGGAAGCCGGCCGCATCGTAAGCTTCGGCCAGCTTCAGCCGGTCCTCGTACTGCGCGGCCAGCGACGGACCGGCCCGGTCCATATGGTCGAAGACGCCGAATTTCATGGTTCGGCAGTCGCTCCGGCATGGATGTGCAGGAGCGCCATCACCGTTTCCGGCCGCTTGCTGCGGCCCATGCCGCATTCGGTCGCGATGCCGAAGGCCGGAAGATATTTCCGTGCCGCCGCGATCCGCTGCCGCGTGCCGGCGACGCCATCCTCGGCATGCACGCAGCCGAGATACACCTCGGTCTTCGGATCGAGCCCGAGTTCGGCGAGCGGCCGGTAGTAATCGTCGTCCGTCCGCCCGATCGGCACCGGCATGTGGATCCAGGCGATGGGACGCCGGACCCACTTGGCGAGATTGTTGGCGAACTCGACGAGCTTGCCGGCATCGACCGGATCGATGAAATGCTTGCCGTCGACATCGCCGTAGCAGAGGTGGAAGCCGAGCTCGACATCCTCGGGCACGGCGGCGCTGATGCGCGCGATCCGGCCGAACAGCTCCGTCTCCATGTCGTCGAAGGCGCGGCCGAGCCACGGGGCGCGGCCGTCCCAGGCGACCATCTCCGGGCAGATGTCCCATTGGATCGCCAGATCCTCGTGGGGAACGAAACCGCAGATGGTCTCGACTTCGCGCAGCATGGCCCGCTCGTAGGCCGGCTCTACGGTCGCCAGGTCGGCGCGGTCGCAGAAGGCGGAGATGACGGCGTAGGGCGTCGGCAGCGAGACCTGGAACCGCACGCCCGCTGGCAGCTCGCCGGCCGCTCGTGCCGCCTTGAAGTCGGCATAGGAGGCAAAGGCCTCGCGCGCGTAGCCGAGCTCGGAGAAACGCAGCTCCTCCGCGGTCACGCCATCGGCCAGCGCCATCTTCGGGAGGGCGACGACGGCGTTCGGATCGATCGGCAGCGGCTTCAGGAACGGGCTCGCCCGCAGCAGCGGGAACTGCCAGGCGATCCACATGCGCCGTCCGCCGGGCTCGCCATCGGGCACGCGCTTCAGACGCGGCCCGAGGATCCCGCCCACCGTCCGGAAGACCTCGGGAACGGTGTCGATCGCGATCGCGCCGACGAGATGGACGTGGGTCGGATCCGCTTCGCTGCCGCTCATCCCGATGTCCCTCCGGCGGATCTCGGTTGTCGCGTCGGGCAGAGACCGGTCCGCTCCGGCCGCCCGCCGCCGATATCATTGACATATGCAACGATCTGGTCAAGACGGCGCGCGCCCCCCCGCGGCACATTATCTTGCACCGCCGCGCCGGGTCCTTCTATCCTGCGGGTTGTCGAACATGTCCACTGTCCGCGCCCCCGACCGAAGCCTTTGAGGAGCACTGAATGTCGCGCACCGGGCTGCCGGGAGCAGCAGCAAGAATTTCCGACCGGCCCGAGAAGTTCGACTTCACCCGCTACCTTCCCTACCATTTGAGCTTCCCCGTCGGCACGGTCAGCCGGGTACTGGCGAGTGCCATGCATTCGCGTTTCGGGCTGCGCTCCGCGCATTGGCGGATCATGTCGCTCATCGGGTCGAAGGGCCCGGTGTCGACGCGGGATCTGGCGACCTACCTGTCGACCGAGAAGAGCGCGATCAGCCGGGCGACCACCGATCTGATCTCTCGCGGCTACATCGTCCGTGTCGTCCATCCGGTCGATCGTCGGCTCCTGATTCTGCACTTCTCGACCCGCGGGAAACGGCTGTTCGAGCAGATGATCGCGGTCGCCCTGGAGTTCGAGCAGACGCTGCTGGAGACTGTCTCGGCCGAGGAGGTCGCGTCGCTGCGGCAGACCCTCGAGAAACTGCGGACCGCCGCGCTCGCCTACCAGGCACGCTCGGCCGCGCGTCCCGCCCGACACCGCGGCGGCAAAGCCCGCTCGGCGGCGCCGGCGATCGAAGACTCCGCCGCCAGCGGCGACGACCTGGAGGAGTAGGCGGGTCCGCGTCAGAAATTGACGCCGACCCTCGCACCGAAAGTCCGCGGCGGCTCGAGATGCGCCCAGGGCGCGCCGTTGCTGGAACTGTTCGGCGGCGCCTCCGTCGCAAGCACGGCAGAGTTCTCGACGTTGTCGACATAGGCCTGGACGTGCCACCTCCCATTGGCCGTGAGGTAGGTCAGCACGAGATTCGTCTTCGTATAGGCGGGCTGGCGGGTTCCCGCCGTATGGTCGAACAGCGTCCAGTAGCCGGTTTCGAAATGCGTCTGGACGGCGCCCTCGATCACGCCGGCGTCGCCGAGATCCCAGCGGTGCTGATATCCCGCCTGGATGTCGAGATACGGCGACTTCATGGCCTGGAAGCCCGAGAGATCGGTGGTGCCGTTGCTCGGCACCGGCAGGGTGAAGTCGGTGTATTGCGCGTGCAGGAGCGACAGGTTGAAATCCAGCCGGTCTTCCGGGCTCAGCACGAACTGGGTCTCGAACTCCGCCCCGTAGATCTCGCTCTTGGCCGCGTTGTAGAGGGCGAAATCCCCGGCCGCCGGTCCCTGCGTCAAGTATTCGGATACGATGTAGTCGCGGTAGTCGTAATAGAAAGCCTCGACGTTCAGGCGGATCTTGTGGTCGAGGAACTCGTTCTTGGAACCGACGGTGTAGGCCGTCAGCTTCTCCGGCTGGAAGTTCGGCAGCAGCCCGACGCCCGAACCGAGATTGAACCCGCCCTCGAGATAACCGGTGGCGATGTTCGCATAGACCATCTGGTCGGGCGAGATGTCCGCCTCGGCCCCGACCTTCCAGTCGAGGTGATAGTAGGTCGCATCGAAATTATCCGGGATCTTCGCGACCGGGAACGGCAGGAAGGGCACGAACACGTCGTCCTCGCCGTTCGCGTGTTTGCTGTCGATCGAGTAGCGAAGTCCGGCGACGAGGCGGATCCCTTCGGCGACCGTGTAGGTGCCCTGGCCGAACACCGCGCCCGACGTCTCGTTGATGTCGGGGTTGGTCGTGATCGATGAGAAATACGGGTTGTAGTAGTTCGAGTACGAATAGTCGGTCTCGTTGAAGCCATAGAGGCCGGCGACCCAGTTGATCGGCAGCCCGGCCAGCTGCGGTGACGACAGCCGCGTCTCGCTGCTGAACGATTTGTCGGTGATGATCGCCTTCGAGAACACGCCGACGACGGGGTCGTTGCTGTTGATATCGACCTGCTTGAACCCCGCGAGCTCGGTCAGCGTGATCCCGTCGCCGAAGGTCCAGTCGAGCTGGCCGTGCACCGATCCGGCGCGGAAGCGCGAATAGGACCCTTCGGTCGAGGTTGGGTCGAACCAGGGATTTCCCGGATCGATGAACGGCAGGCCGATCACCGTGTGGGCGCCGATCGCGTCGTCGTCGAAGTAGTCGCCGCCGACCAGCAGCGAGAACTCCGCGCTGGGCTTGTAGAGGGCCTGGAGCCGGCCGGCATAGGAATCCTGGTCGTTGAACCCGCTGGTCAGGTAGCCGTCGTGCGTCTCCGACTGGAAGGCGCCGCGGATGGCGAAGTCGCTGTCGACCGGCACATTCAACATGGCGAAGGACCGGACGAGCCCGTAATTGCCGAGTTCGATCTCTGCGGCGCCCGAGAAATCGTCCAGCGACGGCTTGTTGGTGATCACGTTGATGCTGCCGCCCGTGGCGTTGCGGCCGTAGAGCGTGCCCTGGGGGCCGCGCAGCACCTCCACCCGGTCGATGTCAAAGAACGACCCGTAGGTGCCGTAGTCGCGCGGCTGGTAGATCCCGTCGATGTTGAAGGCGATCGCCGGGTCGAGGGCCGGCGCATCGTTGTTGGCGCCGACGCCGCGAATGTCGACCTGCGTGTAAATGTAATCCTGCCCCAGCTCCAGGGCCGGCACGAGAGAGCCCAGCCCGCGTACGTCGGTGATCCCTTGCGTGGTCAGGGTCTCTCCGGTCTCGGCGGTCACCGCCACCGGCGTCTTCTGGAGGTTCTCGCTCTGCTTTTCCGAGGTCACCACGACCTCCTCCAGCGCGCCGGTTGCCGCGGTCTGCGGGGCGCCGGCAGACTGGGCCCGAGCCTCGGGCGCGGCGACCACCAAGGCCAGGGCGGTGAGGGCCGGCGCGAACGGGACAAAGTGCGTCTTCATGAGCGAGTCCCCCTGATCGTATTCGCTTGCCCGTTTTGGCGTTCGATGCAGGCGGGAGAGCTCGCAGCGGACCGGCAGAACGGGCAGCAAGCGCATGACGCTCGATTGGTCGAGATCATTGCGCTCTACAACGATCGTGTCAAGACGAGCGACGATCCCCGTTGACCGCCGCTGCGACGGCCTCCGCCGCTGGATGCAAGCCGGTTTGCAGCCGCAGCGACTCGTCGATCGTCGCGGTGGGCCGAAGGTGGGACGCTATAGCCTGAGCAACGCGGCGGCCGTTCCCCCGAGCACCTTCTCGCGCTCCGACGGCCCGATGGCGGCGGCATCGATGAACTGCCGCGCCTCGAGATTGGAGCAGAAGGGCCAGTCCACCGAGAACATGACCCGGTCGATTCCCATCTCCGCGATGCAGCATTTCAGGGCCGGCTGCGAGAAATTGCCGGCCGCGGTCAACCAGAAATGCTCGTGAAAGTAATCTTCTAGGGGACGTTTGAGTCCGGCGCGGCGGTTGATGTTGGCGGCGCAGCGCACGAGCGAGAACGGGAGCGATTCGCCGAGATGGCCCAGGATGATCTTCAGCCGCGGGAAGGCATCGAAGACCCCACCGAGGATCAGCCTCAGCGCCTGGGTCGCCGTCTCGACCGTGTAGGACCAGCCGGGGCCGATCAGCGAGGGATGCCCGTCGTAGTAGGCCTCCACCACCGCCTGCGGTGGCGCGTCAGGGTGGACATAGACCGGCACGTCGAGCGACTCGGCTTCCTGCCAGACCCCCCAGAACCGTTTGTCGTCGAGCGGTACGCCGTTCACCATGCCGTGCACCATCGCGCCCTTGAAGCCGAGGGACTGCACGCAGCGCCGCAACTCCGCCGCCGCCTCGTCGGGGCTCGACAGCGGCAGCGCCGCGAACCCGGCGAACCGGTCGGGATGTGTCTCGATCGTCCGCTGGACCAGATCGTTGGTCTCCCGGGAGAGCCGCAGCGCCTCCTCGGACGGCAGGTTCTGCGCACCGTTCGGGAAGTGCGAGAGGATCTGGACGTCGATCCGGGCCTCGTCCATCTCGCGCAGCCTGAGTTCACCCAGGTCGAGCAAACGCGAGCCGAACTGGGGCGGCACCCCGCGGAGCATGGCGGGATGGGAAAAGTGCTCTTCAAGGGCGATGGTACGCATTCCCCCTCCCCGCGGCTTCGGCGGAACGCCCCGCCGGCTCATGACCGGAGCCCCCATGAAATCGGTCCGCGCCCTGCTCCGCAACGACCTCGATCGCGGACGGGCACGCTCCGATTAAGTTCACGGCAGGCCGAGCACGCCGAGATCGCTCCAGAACCGGCAATGATGCGCCTCGGCGAAGCCGGTCATGGGTTTGGGATCAGGCGGGGCGAGAGTCTGGACCTGCTGCGTCCCGGCGGCGTAACGCGGCCAGGGCGGCAGGCCGCTTCCGTTGGGATCACCGGACGCCGCGAAATCGACCCAGTAGCGGATCATCTGGTCCGAGAGCCGCGTCTCGGCCGGCGTCATCGCCGCCGTATCCGGCCGGCTGCGCACGCCCATCAGGAACTGCACCTCGCTCTCATGCGAGGCGCCATAAGGCATTTGCGCGGGCGCGAGGAAATTCTGCGGCGGCGAGGGATCGCTGAACTCGTACGCGAAGGTTGGCACCCAGGCGGCGTGAGCCCGAGCGACGAGATCGGCGGTGCAGGCGAAGACCTTGTCGGTCGAGGACTGGGCGGCAGCGATGTCCGGGCTGGCGAAGCCGGCCAGCGGATACTCCGCGACGATCCGGGGCACGGCGTCCTTTGGAAAGCGGGAGGCCAGCACCTCAGGGTACTGGTCGGCGGTGACCGGGCCTTTCGCCAGGTCGAAATACTCGCCGACGAAGAGGCGGAACTCGTCATGCGTCGTGCCTTCGAGGATCGGTACACGGCTGAAGGCGCCGGCGGCAAAGGCAGCGTCGAGGCTCTGCCGGATCACCTGCCCGTCCACCGGCGGGATCGGCAGCTGCGTCTCCTTCTGCAGGATGGTCGCAACGGGAAGCTTTCGGACGCAGGCGGCGTTTCCATCGGCACAGCCGGACTCCGTGGCGAAGCGCGCGCCTTCGGCCTCGGCGTCGGCGACGGTCGGCAGCCGCAGCACATAGGCGCCGCTCTCGACGATCGCGCGGTGGAAGAGCCCGGCCGAGCCCGGTGATACCAAGTGGAGGAGAACGCTAAGCCCGCCGGCCGATTCGCCGAAGATCGTGACCTTCCCCGGATCGCCGCCGAAGGCCGCGATGTTCCGCTGAACCCAGCGCAGCGCCGCCTGCTGGTCCATCAGCCCGTAATTGGCGAAGGCGCGGCCCTCGGCGTCGAGCGCTCTCACGGCCAGCCAGCCGAGCGCCCCCAGCCGGTAATTGATGGTCGCGACAACGGCACCCGTCTTGCGCGCCATCACCGAAGGATCGAAATCCTCGCTTTCACCGACGACCAGCGCGCCGCCATGGATCCAGACCAGCACCGGCGCCTGGCTGCCGGCCCGGTCAGGTGCGTAGACATTCAGGAAGAGGCAGTCCTCGGTGGCGCTCTCGATCCCGTAATCTGACGCCGCCTGGGGGCAATGCGCGCCGAATTTCGACGCGTCGATCGTGCCGGAGACGGGCGGCGGCTCGGCGGGCGGCTGCCAGCGCCGCGCGCCTTCGGGCGACGCGGCGTAGCGGATGCCGAGGAACTGGCGGACGCCTTCCGCGCGTATGCCCTGGAATGTACCCGCCGGTGCCGCCGCGACGGGAGGCTGGTCGGTTTTGGCGCAGGCGGTCAGCGCCAGGAGCAGTGCGGCCGCCGAAAGCGGAGCGACGCGCCTCACATGAGATCGCGCTTGATCGTGTGATCGCCGGCGCGCGTGAAGACCTGCTCCGTGCCCTTGGTCGCCGTGATCGATTCGCGCAGGCGGAACTCGTCCACCGTCGAGGTCAGCTCGAAGGTCGACACCACGGTGCAGTCGGGCACGCCGTCGCGCTTGTAGACGCCGCGGGTCTCGCCCCGCCATACGCCCTGGTTGGGGTCGCCACCGGTCGTCTCCAGCCTCTCGCCGCCGCCGAATTCCGGGATCTTGCGTTCGATCACCACGTGGTCCTTGGCGTCCGGCCCGGTCGTCGTGATCACCGGATGCCGGCCCAGCATCGGCGACTTCATGCCGGGCGTGACCGCGATCGGCATCGCCGCCTCCGGCGTCTCGGGCGGCCGGACGGGCAGGACGACGCTCGAGGCGCCGAGCATGATGTCGAGCGTCGCCACCTTCGGCGACCGCCAGACGAGCGGCCACAGGCTCTCGGCAATAGCGGCGCGGATCCGGTTGCCCTTCTTGAAGCGGTGCGCGCACATGAACATCGGGAACTCGACGTCATAGGCATGCCCGGGTTCCAGCGGCTTCAGATCCGTGTGCCCGTCGCGATGGGTCAGGTTCAGGATGCCGTAGCTGACCAGCCAGGACTTGCCGTCGGGCGTCACCTCCGTGAGCCGCACCGACAGTTTCGCGACCGGCACGTCGGACGCGACCCGGGCCTTCACCTGGGGATAGCCGAGAATCTCGAGATCCTGGTCCAGCGGCGCGCTGTCGAAGACGAGAGACAGCTTGTCGTCCGGCACCTGGTCGACCGGCATGCCGCCCGGCGGGAAGGGCAGCCACTCCGGGGTGCACAGCCCCACCACCTTGTCAGCGACATAGCGCACGGTCTCATGAGAACCCGGCTGCGCGGATAGCTTGCCCTTGTCGAGAAAGAGGGAGCGCGCCTCGATCCGCGGCGACGGCCAGGTCGCCTCGGCGACCCAATGGCCCGGCACGTCCTTGGGATAGACCTCCCAGGGCGTGCGATCCTCCATGTAGGCCCGCAGCATCGGCTCGCGCATGATCCCGGTATCGGTGCCGATCAGCCACTGGGTCCACCAGCGGACCTCCTCGTAGGCCCATTCGAGGCCAGGTCCTGGGTGCGTGTAGTTCGGATAGGTGTGGCCCCAGGATCCGACCAGCCCCTTGCGCGGCACCTTGAGGTTCTGGAGCATGCGGCCGACAATGTTGGAATACGTGTCGATCCAGCCGTCCACGATGTAGACGGGGCACTTGATCGCCCCGTAATCCAACGCGATCGAACCCCGCTGCCAGTAGGAATCGTAGCGCTGGTGCTCCATCCAACGCGCCATGATGTCGGGGGCGGCTTCGAGTCGCTTCCGCCACAACGCCTCCCACCCGTCGCCGTAATATTTCGGATCGGGCGGATGGCTCATCACGCTGCGGAACTGGACGCCCCACTGGAAGTTGGTCAGCCCGACACCGCCGCCGATGAAATGCGCATCGTCGGTGAAACGGATGTCGCAGCAGCCCATCGGCATGATCGCCTTGAGCTCCGGCGGCGCCTTGGCAGCAATCTGCAGCGTGTTGATGCCGGCCCAGGAGAGGCCGCGCTGGCCGACTGCGCCGTTCGACCAGTCCTGCGTCGCGAGCCAGCGGATGACCTCGACTCCGTCCTCGAGCTCCTGCTCGGTGTACTCGTCCGTCAAGATCCCGTCGGAATCGGCGCCGCCGCGGACATCGACGCGGGCATAGGCGATGCCGTAGCCGGCGAGCA
>DATGFU010000589.1:0-3666 GCA_035308865.1 Allostellaceae bacterium
GCCTAGAGCCCGATGCGTTCAGGCCAATTCGGCCTGAACGCTGAATCGGTCTCTAAGCATTTGAATGAGATCAAGATTCAGATTTGAGGTCGATTCGACCTCAAATCATCTTGATCTAGGCGCTAGCCCGACTCGCCGCCCAGCGGCGGCAGGTGGTCGAGCGGATCGACGGCGGTGCGCCCCTGACGGAGCTCGAAATGAAGCTGAGGCCGGCCGATCCCGCCGCTGCTGCCGACCTTCGCCACCGCTTGCCCGCGCCGGACATGCTCGCCCTTCTGCACGAGGAAGGCCGAGGTGTGTGCATAGGCGCTGACCCAGCCATCGGCGTGCTTGATCAGCAGGAGATTGCCGTAGCCCGACATCTCGCCGGCATAGGCGACGACGCCGCTTTCGGTTGCCGCAATCTGCGCCCCATCGGGCGCGCCGATGTTGATCCCGTCATTATAGGTGCCGCCCGCAGCCGGTCCGAAGACGGAGAGGACCTTCCCGCGCACGGGCCAATAGAACAGCGGCGACGTCGGCGCCCGATGGCTGGCCACCGCGGCGGCGACATCCTCCGTCGTCGCGACCGCGACGGGCGCAGCAGCCGCGGGAGCAGCGGCCGGCACCTCCGGCTCGGGCGGCGGCAAGGGCTTCGCCGGCGGAGGCTTGGCGGGCTCCGGTGCGGCCGGAGCCGGCTTCTCCACGACCGTCACTGGCGGCGGGGGCGACGGTGGCGACACCGCGCTTGCAGAGGGTGGCGGCGACAACGGGGCTGGCTTCGACGCTGTCGGGGGCAGCGTCGCCGTCTGAACCGGCGCCGCCATAGGCGGACTTGGCGGCGGCACCGCAGGGGACGGTTGAGCGGTGGCCGGCTTGGCACCCGGCGGCGGCGCCAGCGACTGCGCCATAATGGTGCCTCCGGCGACGGGTACGGCCGGACCCGGGCTTGTCGAGGCCGCGGGCGGAGGCGTCGCCACGGGAGCGCGTGCCGTTGCGACGGCGGGCGGCGGTTCTGCCGCAGGATGCGCTTCCGCGACCGTGGGGGTCGGTTCCGCAGCTTCCGGCGGCAACGTGAGAGCCGCGCCCGATTTGAGGATGTAGGGCGGCTCCAGGTGATTGAGCCTGGCCAGCGTCGCCGCCTCGGCATTGGTGCGTCGGGCGATCCCGTAGAGCGTGTCGCCCGGCTGGACCACATATTGCCGGGTTCGCGGCACGATCAGGACTTGCCCGATCTTCAGCCCATAGGGCGGCTGGAGGTCGTTGGCATCGATCAATGCCCGCACCGGCACGTTCTGCTCGCGTGAGATCGCATAGAGCGTCTGGCCAGCGCGCACGACGACCTGCGTGCCGCCGCTGGCCGCCACCGCTCCTCCCGGCGAAGCAGGCGGCGGCGGTGCGGCGCTCGTCCGCGGCGGCGGCGTCTCGGGCTCCGGCTCGTCCGTGTAGACGTAGTCGCAGCCGCCCAGCAGCAGCAGGGTCGCGGCGAGTGCCGCCAGCGAGGCTCGGACGGTCACGCGCCCACCTCCGCCGGACGGCGCGGCAGCCCGGGAACCAGAGGGACGAAGCGGACCCGGCCAAGGTCCTCGTGATCCATCGATCCATCCTCGCGGCGACGATACCGCATGAGCGTCTGAACCCGGCGCACATCGCCGATCGGCCCGACCATGATGCCGTCCGGCGCCAGCTGCGCGACCAGCGCCGCCGGCAGCGTCGGTGCCGCGGCAGTGAACAGGATGCGGTCGAAGGGCGCCGATTCCGGCCAGCCTTTGCTGCCGTCGCCGAAGCGGGCGACGATGTTGCGCAGGTTGAGCCGGGCGAAGAGCCGCTCCGCGTCGCGCAGCAGATCGCGATGCCGCTCGATGGTGAACACCCGCCGGCAGATCAGCGACAGGATCGCCGCCTGGTAGCCGGACCCGGTGCCGATCTCGAGCACGTTGTGGCGGTCGTTCGTCTCGAGCGCCTCGGTCATCATCGCGACAACGGCCGGCTGGCTGATCGTCTGCCCGGAACCGATCGGCAGGGCGACATTGTCCCAGGCATGGTCCGCGAAGGTCGATGGCACGAAGAGCGCGCGGTCGGTCCGCTCGATCGCCGCCAGCACCGTCTCATCGACGATCCCCTGGCGGCGCAGCGTGGCCACCAGGGCGGAAGCCCGGCTCGGCCCTTCGGCGACGGCGCTCACGCGAACACCCCCTGCAGCCGCGACAGCGCCGGACCATCCGTGAAATCGAGATGGATCGGCGTCACGGCGACGGCGCCGCGGGTGACGGCATGGATGTCGGTACCGGGCTCTTTCGTGTCCTCCTCGCGCACCGGGCCGATCCAGTAATAGGGCCGCCCGCGCGGGTCGGTCGCGGCGACCAGATCGCCGCCGATCTTGCGCCTCCCCTGCCGCACGGCGGCGATCCCGGTGATCTTGTCGACCGGCAGGTTCGGAATGTTGACGTTCATCAGCGTGTGCGCCGGCCACTCGATCGCGGCCAGGCGGCGGATCACGGCGACCGACCAGCGTTCGGCGGCGTCCCAGGCGGGTCGGCCTTCGGTGCTCACGGCGAGGCTGAGCGCGATGCTCGGCACATCCAGCAGGGTTCCCTCCATCGCCGCCGCGACGGTTCCCGAATATGTCACGTCCTCGCCCATATTGCCGCCCCGATTGATGCCCGACAGCACCAGATGCGGCTTCCTGTCCCTCATGATCTCCCGGACCGCGAGGAGGACGCAATCGGTCGGCGTGCCGTCGACCGCGAAGCGGCGGCGCGTGATCTTGCGAATCCGCAGCGGCACGCGCAGCGTCAGCGAGTGTCCGGCGCCGCTCTGCTCGATCTCCGGTGCCACCACCCAGACGTCCTTCGAGAAGGACCGCGCGACGCGTTCGAGCAGCGCCAGCCCCTCCGCCCGAATCCCGTCATCGTTGGTCACCAGGATGCGGGCTTGGGCGAGGTCGAGTCCCGCGGCCGGCATCACGCGCCGATCCGCTCGAGCCCGCCGAGATAGGGACGAAGGGCGACCGGGACCGCGACCGATCCGTCCGCCTGCTGATAGTTCTCCAGGATCGCCACGAGCGTGCGGCCGACCGCTAGGCCGGAGCCGTTCAGCGTGTGGACGAAGCGGGTGTTCTTGTCGCCCGCGGCCTTGAACCGCGCCTTCATGCGGCGCGCCTGGAAGTCGCCGCAATTGGAGCAGCTCGAGATCTCGCGATAGGCGCCCTGGCCGGGCAGCCAGACTTCGAGATCGTAGGTCCTGCGCGCCGTGAACCCCATGTCGCCGGCCGACAGGAGAACGGTCCGGTAGGGCAGATCCAGGCGCTGCAGGATCGATTCGGCCGCCGCCGTCATCCGCTCGTGCTCCTCGTCGGAGCGGTCAGGATGGGCGATCGAGACCAGCTCGACCTTGCTGAACTGGTGCTGGCGGATCATGCCGCGCGTGTCGCGGCCGGCCGCCCCCGCCTCCGAGCGGAAGCACGGCGTGAAGGCCGTGAAGCGCAGCGGCAGCGCCGCCTCGTCCAGGATCTCGTCGGCGACGAGATTGGTCAGCGACACCTCGGCCGTCGGGATGAGCCAGCGCCCGTCCGTCGTCCGAAAGAGATCCTCGGCGAATTTCGGCAGCTGCCCGGTGCCGAAGGCGGTCTGGTCGTTGACCAGCAGCGGCGGCGACACCTCGGTGTAGCCGAACTCGCCGGTATGC
>DATGFU010000590.1:0-1524 GCA_035308865.1 Allostellaceae bacterium
TTCAAGCCATCGGCGATCTTGAAGCAGCGCATCAACGGCCACGCCGGGACCAACGGCACGAAACCCGCATAGGGCAGCGTTCTTTCACAGGCGCGAGGGATAGAGGAGCGAGCATTTGGACAAAGCGCCGGATGCCTTCCGAACCATCAGCGAGGTCGCTGAAGACCTCGACATTCCGCAGCACGTCTTGCGGTTCTGGGAGACACGGTTCTCCCAGATCAAGCCGATGAAGCGTAGCGGGGGCCGCAGATATTACCGGCCCGACGATGTCGACCTGCTGCGGGGAATTCGCCGTCTGCTCTACGGCGAGGGTTATACGATCCGCGGCGTCCAGCGCATCCTGAAAGAGCATGGCATCGCATCGGTGCAACGGCTGGCCGACGCCTCTGCCGTTGCTTCCTTCGGTGCGATCGAGGAGGTCGTCGGCCAGAGCATCCTCGAGGACGATGATGCTGCCCCGCCGATCGACCTCGACGACGACGATTACGACAGCTCCGAGGAAAGCGGCGTTCCACGAATGGCCGAGCGCCGCAGCAGCCGGCGAGACGTCGATAGCTATGACGACGAAGAAGCGATCGCGGGCGTGGCGGATATCGCCCCGATACTCGACGTGGGGCGCCTCAAGGGCGTGCTGGAAGACCTGATCGCCTGCCGCCGCATGCTGGACGCCGCACTCAAGGACGGTTGACGGCAATTGCGGCAGCGGCCGGGACATCGGCCAAGGCGATTGAGCGCCTTTGGCCTCCCGGCAAATGGCGCGCCAGACCGTCCGGCCGCCTTGCGCGGCCGCCTGATCAAAGCTAAGGGAACGGCATCGGAGCGTGGCGCAGCCCGGTTAGCGCACTAGTCTGGGAGACTAGGGGTCGGAGGTTCAAATCCTCTCGCTCCGACCAAAATAAAGCCCCGCAGAGCGGGGCTTTGTCGTTTTCGGGCAGCTGCAGATCCCACCGCATCGCGCGGACGGGGCCGAGGTTCGCTCACCCCTCCTTCAACGCCCGATCCAGGAGCTGCCGGCAGTTGATCAGCTCCTTCAGGACGCCCTGGAGCCGCTCGCGGTCGATGGTATGGGCGCCGGCGGTGCCGCGTGCGGCGCCGTCGCCGCGGAAGGTTGCGAGGATGTCCTCCTCGGTCTCGACAAAGCGGAAATCGATGCCGTCCTCGCCGGAGGCCTCATATTCCTCTTCGTCCTCCTCCGCCTCGGCTGGGGCCGCCGCCTCGGTGAAGTCGTCCTCCATGAGGCTCTGGCCGATCGCCTCTTCGATCGCACCGAAGGACACGGCCGCGGTGCCGTCGGCGAGGCTTTGCACGGATTTGATGCCGTGCTCCTTGAGGATGCGCTGCACCCCGCGGATGGTGTAGCCCTCGCCGTAGAGCAGCCGGCGGATGCCCTTGAGCAGGTCGACATCGTCGGGGCGATAATAGCGGCGGCCGCCGCTGCGCTTCATCGGCTTGATCTGGGCAAAACGCGTTTCCCAGAACCGCAGCACATGCTGGGGGATGTCGAGGTCCTGTGCGACCTCGCTG
>DATGFU010000591.1:0-9429 GCA_035308865.1 Allostellaceae bacterium
CGAATATGTCGACTGGTACCTGAAGAGCGACGCGACGGCGCCGCGGCCGGTGCTGTAGGAGTCCCGGCGCGCTTCCTCGGATCAGCCCTCCGACCGCACGAGTGCGTCTCGATGACCGAGGCGGCGGGAAACGTCATGAAATTCCTCGAACCGGCGCAGGCGCGCTCGCTTCCCGGCCTGCGCCTGGCGCTTTCCGTGGTGGGCGGACCGTGGGGCGACGCGGCCAAGCGGATCTTCCAGTTCAAGCGGCTCCCCTTCATGCCCGTCGCCCAGTTCCCCGGCCGGGAGAACACGGAGCTGCTGGAATGGACCGGGCGGCGCAACGCACCGATCGCGATCTACAATGACGAGCCGCCGCGCGACGCCTGGCTCGAGATCCTGATGCTGGCGGAGCGGCTCGCGCCCGCCCCGGCCCTGCTGCCCGAGTACTCCGCCGACCGCGCGCTGGTCGTCGGCATCGCCAACGAGCTTTGCGGCCCCTGGGGTCTCGGCTGGTGCCGGCGGCTGATGCTGTTCGACGGCCCGCTGCGTGGCGCGGCCGCCGCCGTGCCGCCCGCCGTGTTCGCGCAGATGAGGATGGTCTACGGGATCTCGCCCGAAGCGACGGCCGGCGCCACCGCCCGGGCTGCCGCGATCCTGCGGATGATGGCCGACCGGCTGAGGGCGCAGTCCCGACGGGACAGCCCCTATCTCGTGGGCGACGGGCTGACGGCGGCCGATATCTATTGGGCCTGCTTCTCGGCGATGCTCAGCCCCCCGGCGAACGACGTCGTCGCCATGGAGGGTTGGGTCCGCGATGCCTATCGCCAGATCGGCCCCGAGCTGGAAGATGCGTTGGACCCCTGCCTTATGGAGCACCGGGACATGGTGTTCAGCCGTCATCTCCGCGGCTGATCGCGGCGCCGGTCACATGCTTGTGAAGCCGCCGTCGATGACGAGTTCCGACGCGGTGACGAAGGCAGCAGCGGGCGAGCACAGGTAGACGACCCCGCCGGCGATCTCCTCCGGCTTGCCGAGACGGCCGAGCGGATGCCGGGCACCGGTGGCCGCACGCGCCGCCTCCTCGCTGGGGACCGCCCCCAATGCCACGTAGCGGCGGAAGATCGAGTCCATCATCGGCGTCTCGATCCCGCCGGGATGCACCGAGTTGACGCGGATCCCGTATTTCAGCGCCGCAAACTCGATGGCGGCGCATTTCGTCAGCATCGCCACCGCCGCCTTGCTGGCGCAGTAGGCGGCACAGAACGCGGCGCCGCGCAGCCCGCCGACCGACGAGAAATTGACCACGGAGGCGCCGCCCGTGCGGCCCTCTGCGCCTTTCCGCAGCAGCGGCAGCATGGCGTGGAGGCCGATCAGCATGCTCTCGACATTGATCGACTGGACCCGCCGCCAGGCCTCGAGGCTGGTCGCCTCGACCGATTCGGTGAGCGCGTAGCCGGCGTTGTTCACGAGCCCGGCGAGGCGGCCGTGGCGCTCGGCGACATGGGCGGCGATGCGCGCCCAGTCGGCCTCGCTGGTCACGTCGTGGGCGACGATGTCTCCTTCGCCGCAAAGGTCCGTGCCGATCACCGTGCCGCCGGCGGCGGCGAGGGCCGCCACGATGGCCCGCCCGATCCCGCCGGCCGCGCCAGTCACCAGGAAGACGTCGCCGCCGAGATCGAACGCGCTCATTGGGCGGTCCAGCCGCCATCGACGGCGATCTCGGCGCCGGTCATGTAGCTCGCGTCGTCGGAGGCGAGGAAGGCCACGACGGCAGCGATCTCGGCCGGCCGGGCGAGTCGTCCGACTGGCGTCATCTGCGCCACCGCGTCGATGAGGACCTGACCATCGGCACTTCCGGAGCGCGCGGCCCAGCGCTTCATGCCCGCTTCCAGCAGCGGCGTCATGACGAAGCCGGGATGGACCGAATTGACCCGGATCGGCCGCTTGGCCTTGGCGAATTCGAGCGCCATCGACTTGGTGAAGAGCCGCACGCCGCCCTTGCTGGCGTTGTAGGCGGAAACCTCCGCCATGCCGACCATCCCCATGATCGAGGAGATGTTGACGATGCTCGCCCCGGCGGGCGTCTTCCGCCCGCCTTCGTCGAGCAGCGCCGCCATGGTCTTCGTGGCGAGGAACACGCCGTCGAGATTGACGCTCATCAGCCGGCGCCAGTCGGCGAGCGAGACCTGCTCGATCGGCGCGGCATGGTCGGTGCCGGCATTCGAGACGAGGATGTCCAGCCGGCCCGACGCGCCGCGGATCGCCGCCTCGGCGGCGACCCAATGGGCTTCTTCAGTGACGTCGAGCTGGAGGTATCGGGCGCGGTCGCCGAGCTCGGCGAGGGATTGCCGGACGATATCATCGCCAGCGGCAGAGAGGTCCCCCAGATAGACCGTGGCGCCGTCGCGCAGCAGGCGCTCGACGCAGGCGCGGCCGATGCCGCGCAGGCCGCCGGTAACGAGGCCGACGCGGCCCTCGATCGGCACGCTCATACGCCGTGCAGCCCGGCCGTCGAGGCGCCGTCGATCGAGTACTCCGCACCGGAGATGAAGGCCGCCTCGTCGCTGGCGAGGAAGGCCACGAGCGCCGCAATCTCGTCGACCGTGCCCATGCGGTGCATCGGTGAGAGGTTTTCGAAGATCGCGCGCGCGGCGGCCGGATCGGGGGCGGACGCGATCGCTTCGCGGATGAGCTGCGTCTCGACCACGCCGGGGTGGATGGTGTTGCAGCGGATCTGGGTGCGCTCGCTGGCGCAGTACATCGCGACCGATTTCGCCAGCAGCCGGAGCGCACCCTTGGTGGTCGAGTAACCGACATTGCCGGGCAGCGCGAGGATCCCGTTCATCGACGAGTTGACGATGATCGAGCCGTTAGGGCCGCCGGGATTCTGCCGCATCTGCCGCACGGCATGCTGGCAAGTCAGCATCGGGCCCGTCAGGTTGACCGCGACGATGCGGTCCCAGGCCGCGATCTCGATCGCCTCGATATTCGTGTCGCCGCCCTCGATCCCGGCATTGGCAAAGGCAATGTCGAGCCGGCCGAATTTTTCGTGGATGAAGCCGGTGAGGTCGGGCCAGGTGGCCGCGTCCTCGACCCGGTGGCTGAAGAAGACGGCACCCGTCTCGGCCGTGACCGAAGCGGCCGCCTCGGCCTTGGAGCCGGTGAAGACGACATCCGCGCCATCGGATGCCAGGCGGCGGACCGTGGCGGCACCGATCCCCGAGGTGCCGCCGGTGACCAGCGCTACCTTGCCTTCAAGTCGTCCCATCTCCGCCGGTCCTTCCCCGTCGCAAAGCGCGCAAGGTGGGTCGCGGGGGCAAGCTTGTAAACCTGTGCATTCCGTTAAGTCGTCCGCGCGGAGGGTGGGCCGATCCGCCGCGAGCCGGGACTCTTGTTGCACATCGCCGGCAGGCGTATCCTCGGGCGAAACGGCAAAATGATCTCGGGGAGGCCGAAGGGATGACGGGCGAGAGGCTGGACCTCGGATTCCTGCGGATCGCCGCACCGGAAGACGTAAGGCCCGCTGCGATCGCCTTCCGCAAGGCGGCGGAAGCGCTCGCACCGCTGCGCGTCGCCGCCCATCACAACATCGCGATGAAGACTCCGATGGTCGACCACGAGGGGAAGATCCTCGCGACGGAGGTCTTCGGCTGGACCACCGAGATCTGCGATCGCTGGTGGCAAAGCCCGCGGCTGGCGCTGGATTCGCCGCTGCCCACAGCCTGCCGCTACGAAAGCGAGCCGTTCTGGTGCAATTCGGACGGGTTCTGGTCGCATCACCACAACAAGTTCCTCGACGCGATCGACCTGTCGGATTTCGAGGAGCGGGCGCTGACCGTCGCGGCGATCGTCGTTCCAGTGCACCTGCCGTTCGGCCAGGTCGGCGCGGTCAGCTTCGAGCCGCGCGACCGCTCGCAACGCGACGTGTCCGAACTGTTCCGGGCGTTCGGCGACCTGCTCGGCACCTATGCGCGGACCTTCGTTGGCAATTATGTCCGCGTGATGTGCCCGAACCGCCGACTGCCCACGGGGCTCAGGCTCAGCAAGCGCGAGGTCGAGTGCCTGCGCTGGGCCGCCTTCGGCAAGACCGACGACGAGATCAGCGTCATCATGTCGCGCAGCCGCGCCACGGTCCGCTTCCACATCCACAACGCGTCGCTGAAGCTGGACGCGGTAAACCGCAGCCAGACGCTCTTCAAGGCGGCGCAGCTCGGCTATATCGGCCTCGCGAGCTGACCCATGTCTAGCGCCGCACCGCTTGCAGCAGCGGCGTCAGGTCGAAATAGTAGGGCTTGATCTCGCAGACCTTGCCGTCACGGAAGCGGAACATCTCGGCCACCGGGACGCGCACCTGGGGTGGGCCGGCCAGTACGATGTCGACCAACGTGATGACGTAATCGCCGCCGGCGGTGGATTGCTCGATCTCCAGCCCGGCGACCTCGGTCAGGCTCATGACCTTGGTGAAGAGCTCGCGCAGCGCTCCTCGGCCGCGATAGGTGCCGGCGCAAGGATGCTCCGGTCCCTCCGAGCAGAAGAAGTCGTCAGTCATCAGCTCTTCCGCCGCGTCCCAGTCGCCCTTGCCCGTGGCGGCGTAGAGCGCCTCGACGACCGCAAGATTCCGGCTTTCCTTCTCCGACATGGCGACTCCGGGCGACGGGTGGCGATGGCCGTGAGACTCTGCCCGATCGGGCAATCCCGCACCTAGCGAATCGATCAGCTGTTCCGTCGCGGGCCGGCGCGGGATAAGCCCTGCGTCGGATTGGCTGCGACGGTGGGAACATCAGAGGATGCCGCGCCGGATTGCGCTCCAGTCCCGCCCTCAGGGCCTGCCCCGCCCGGAGGACTTCCGCATCGAGGACTATGTCCCGGCGGAGCCGGGCGACGGCGAGATCGCCGTCGCCAATCTCTTCCTGTCGATGGATCCGGCCATCCGCGGCTTCCTCGACGACCGGCCGAGCTATCTGCCGCCGCTCGCGATCGGCGCGCCGATCCGCGGCATGACGCTGGGCCGGGTCGAGCGCTCCCGCCGCGCCGACATGCCGGAAGGCACGGTGGTGAGGGCGCTCGCCGACTGGTCGGAGGTTTCGGCGCTCGGCCGTGATGCGCTGGGCCTCGAACGCGTCGAGGTCGAACCCGGCGTCAAGCTGCAATCCTACATGGGGGCGCTCGGTCCCGTCGGCCTTACCGCTTGGGTCGGGCTCACCGAGATCGGCCAGGCCCGGTCCGGCGAGACGGTGGTGGTGAGCGCCGCGGCCGGCGCCACCGGCAGCATCGTCGGACAGATCGCGCGGCTGCGCGGCTGCCGGGTGGTCGGGCTGGTGGGCTCGCAGCAGAAGGCCGAGCGCGCCCTGGCGCTCGGGTTCCACGAGGCGGTCAACTATCGCGAAATGCCGGATCTCGCGGCCGCGATTGGCGCCGCCTGCCCCGATGGGGTCGACGTCTATTTCGACAATGTCGGCGGCGAGACGCTCGAGCTGATGCTGCCGCTGATGCGCGAGCACGGGCGGGTCGTGGTGTGCGGGATGATCGCCCAGTACAACGACGCCGACCGGCCCTACGGCGTGAAGACGCTGTGGCAGCTGGTGGTCAAGCGGCTCACCATGCGTGGCTTCCTGACCTACGATCATGCGGACCGGCTCGGCGAAGCCGCCGAGGAGCTGCGCGATTGGGTGCGCGACGGCAGGATCACGCCGATCGAGACGATCTATCACGGGCTGGAACAGGCCCCGCTTGCCTTCATCGACCTCATGTCGGCCGCCACGATGGGCAAGGTTCTGGTTGCGCTCGACGGGTCCGAGGAGATGCCGAGATGATCATCGTCGCAGGAACTTTGACCGTCGATCCCGCCAGCGTGGCCGACTACGCGGCGGCGGTCGTCGAGCTGAGACGGCGCGCCCTGCACGAGGACGGCTGCTCGCACTACTCCCTGCTGGTCCAGGACGCGGCCGCCGGCGTCTTCAACGTGTCGGAGATCTGGCGCGACGACGAGGCGTTGCGCGTGCATCTGAGCCAGCCCTGGATCACCGCCTTCGTCGAGCGCTTCCAGGCCTCCGTGAGGGCGTTCGCGCTGCAGATCTACGACGTCGCAAGCGTGCGCCCGTTCCAGGTCTGAAGGGCTTTTCTCACGGCAAAGATGACGGATGAATCAATAATCACTTGATCGGCCGCGAGGCGAGATCGTAGGGTTCTCGCATAGGGAAATCCGCCTGGGTTCAGAGGGAGCACGCCACATGTCGGCAACCGGTTCTGTCGAAGATCGCCTGGCGATCCGCGAGCTCATGGAGAGCTACGCCGACGCCGTCGTGCGCCGCAGCAGCGCCGATTGGGGCGCCACCTGGGCCGAGGACGGGACCTGGAGCCTCGTTGGGAAGGTGGCGCAGGGCAGGCACAACATCGTCGCCCTGTGGGAAGAGCTGATGGCCAACTTCCCCTTCGTCTGCCAGTACCCGACCTGCGGCGGCATCAAGGTGGCCGGCAACACGGCTGCCGGCACCTGGTACCTGCTGGAGATGTGCGAGACGCCGGACGGCAAGGAGATGCTCTATTCCGGCCGCTACGACGACACCTATGTGAAGGGCGGCGACGGGAACTGGCGGTTCAAGTCGCGCAGCTACACGGTGCTGCACATCCAGGCGACCGGGAAAGGCTGAGCGGCAACCCGGCGAGCCCTCCACCCGCCTGTCTCAGGGAGATTTCTGCGTCGTCGTAAAGAGCGCGGCGATGCGCCACTCATTTCCGCTGCGCACGCAGAGCATGCTCACGAGAAACCGGAACGTGCCCGGACGATCGGCAGGCCCGATCGCCAGCTCGACCGGCAGGTGCAAGTAGGCCGCGTCCGGGTTCAGCGGAACGGCGACGGCATGCTCGAGGTCGGGCGTGTTGTGCCAGACCTCGGCCGCCTGAAAATTGGCCATGCGCGCAAGCGCCGCCTCGCGACCCCAGAAGCTCTGCCCGTCGCTGACCCAGAGGAATTGCGGTCCGTCGGACAGCAGGGGCCGCAGGCGGTCGAGGTCGCGTGCATTCTGCGCCTCGGCAAACCGGGCATAGAGCCCGAGAAGCTGCTGATCGGTTCCCGAGGGCGCCGCAATCCCATTGATCGAAGACAACAGCAGCGCCGCACCGACCAGAGCGAAGCGGATCATCAGCCCGGTCTTCATGGATAGCGTCCCCCTCAGGAAGGGTCGCGGGCCAGATGTCCGCGACCCGGCGGGCCATTACATCACATCGTCTTTGGCGGGATCGTCGAGGAAGCCTGGATCGACGATGTCCGTGCCGATCAGCACCGCGTCGCTGTTCGTCTTGTTCTCCCACCAGTGGCGATAGTCGCCCCACTCGGTGTCCGTCGAGCCCTCGTGGTGGACGATCGGCACGGCGCATTTGCTGTTGTGCTCAACGAGTTCCCCCTTGACGAAATAAACGATCGAGGGCCGATCCTTGTGCTCGTGGGTCGGGACGATGCCGCCCGGTGGGACGATCAGACGGCGCTGCCGCATCCGCAGATCGCCGATGTTGCGCCAGCCGGTGAGATCGATGATCGAGACGGTCTTGCGGCGGACTCCGACATCCTCCTTCCAGTCGATATCGGCATGTTCGGTCAGGATCTTGTCCTTCGGGCAGTCGAACGCGAGGGCGGGCGAGCCAAGGCCCAGGGCGACGCCGCAGGCGGCAGCGACGGCGGCCGGACGAAGAAATCGAGGCATGTTGCTTTCCTTTCGATGGGTGTGGCTGAGATTCCGGTCGGAGGCGCCTATTGCGCGGTCCAACCGCCGTCGACCGGCAGCGCGGTGCCGGTGATGGAGGCGGCGTCGGGGCCGGCGAGAAACACCGTGAGCGCGCCGATCTCGGTGGCGCCGACGAAGCGCTTGTTCGGTTGGCGCGCCAGCAGCACGTCGCGGACGACGGATTCGCGCGAGATCTTGTTGGCCCGCGCCTGATCGTCGATCTGGGCCGCCACGAGCGGCGTCTCGACATAGCCGGGGCAGATTGCGTTGCAGGTGATCGCCTGCTCGGCCAGCTCCAGGGCGATGGTCCGGGTGAGACCGATGGTCCCGTGCTTGGCCGCGACATAGGCGGACTTGAACGGCGATGCGACCAGCCCGTGGGCCGAAGCGATATTGATGATGCGGCCGTAGCCGCGCTCGATCATCGCCGGGATCGCGAGGCGCGACGTGTGGAACGCAGCGGTCAGGTTGATCGCGATGATCGAATTCCACTTGTCGACCGGAAACTCGGCGACGGGTGCGACGTGCTGGATCCCGGCATTGTTGACCAGGATATCGACGTCGCCATGGGCCGCGCGGACCATGCGCATCATGCCCTCGATCGCGCCGGCATCCGACATGTCCGCGCCCGAGTAGAGCACCGAGACGCCGTTCTCCGCCTCCAGCTCGCGCCGGATCATCGTGATTTCGTCGCTCTTGCCGAAGCCGTTGAGGACGATATTGGCGCCGGCCGCCGCCAGCGCCCGCGCCACGGCCAGTCCGATGCCGCTGGTCGAGCCGGTCACCAGGGCCAGCTTGCCGGTCAGCATTCTGCCCGACACGACGGCGCGGTGATCTTCGTGGTTGGTCATTGTCGTCGCTCCTCGCGATACTTGGATTGATCGGTTGAGCGGGACTCTATTCTCGCCAGGCGAACCAACTGAAATACCGATTGGCTAAGAACTCGATGCATCCCGGGTATCGTTCGTCACCCGCCGGCCGCCCCGCCCCAACGGATTAATGTACCGCGTGGCCTTCACTTCCGACTGCGTTGGCAGTAGACGGGGGGCGTAGCCGCGCTGGCCTCTTGACGCTGTCGAACGTCGCGGGGGGACTCCCGATGGAAATGCAGCAGATCCGCTACTTCATGGCGCTGGCCCGGACCCTGAACTTCACGCGGGCGGCCGAGGACTGCAACGTCTCCCAGCCGGCGCTGACGAGGGCCATCCAGGCACTCGAAGCCGAGCTGGGCGGCGATCTGATCCGGCGCGAGCGCTCCAACTCCCACCTGACGCCGCTCGGCCAGCGCATGCTGCCGCTCTTGCAGCAATGCTACGAAGCGGCCCGTAGCGCACAGAGCCTGGCCAAATCCGTCAAGTCCAACGAGCTGGCACCGCTCAACCTCGGCCTGTCGCGCAGCATCAACATCGAGACCTTCTCGCATCCGATCAGCGAGCTGTTCCGCGCCTATCCGGGCGTCCAGCTCAAGGTCCGGCGCGGCGGCGAGGAGGCGATCCAGACCATGCTCAAGGCGGGCGACGTCGAGCTTGCCGTCGCCGGGTCGTCGTCGAACGCGTGGGAACGGCTCGACGAATGGCATCTCTTCGACGAGAAGCTGTCGGTCGTCACCCATGCCGACCACCGGCTGGCCCGGCAGAACATGGTGACCACCACGGAACTCAGGGGAGAACGGTTCCTGGCATTGGCGGATAGCGGCTTCGAGCCGAGACTGGCCTCGTATCTCGAA
>DATGFU010000592.1:0-4530 GCA_035308865.1 Allostellaceae bacterium
AGGGCGGTAAGGCCGAGCTGGAGATCGGCGCCGCCCGCATCCGTCTCGACAGCGGCACCGAACTCGACATCGATCAGCTCGACGACCAGACGATCCATCTCTCGGTGCCGCAAGGCCGTATCGACGTGGCGCTCAAGGGCAGCCGCATGGACGAGCACTACGAGATCGAGACGCCGCGCGGCGACGTCACCCTCGTCGACGGGCGCTACCGGGTCGACGCCGGCACCCAGCAGGATGCGACACGCATCGCTGCCTTCACCGGCACCGCCGAGATCGACCTCAACAACCAGCAGACGACGGTCGGACCCGGCCAGGAGGCGAGTGCCGGTCCGGACGAACCCCCGAGCTACACGCTGGCCTCGGCCGCGTTGGACGAGTTCGACGCCTGGGCCGATCAGCGCGACGGCGCGATCTACGCGCGCGCGGCGCCCCCGGGCGTACCGCAGGTGCCGGGCAGCGACACGCTCGCCGAATACGGCAGCTGGCACAGCGTCCCCGACTACGGCCAGGTCTGGACGCCGGCCGACGTGGCATCCGACTGGACCCCCTACAGCGACGGCCGCTGGTCCTGGGTGGCGCCCTGGGGCTGGACCTGGGTGGATGCCGCGCCCTGGGGCTTCGCGCCGTTCCATTACGGACGCTGGGTTCAGCTCGCCGGCGTGTGGAGCTGGGTTCCGGTGGCGCCGGGTGTGGTGATCGAGCCCGGTTTCGTGCCGATCTACGCGCCGGCCTTGGTGGCCTTTCTCGGCGATCCGTTGGCCCTGGTCGTGGGGTTCGGCGGCGGCCCCGTCGTCGGCTGGGTGCCGCTCGGACCCGGCGAATTCTGGCAGCCGTGGTTCCCGGTCGGGTTCGAATACGTCCGGCGAGTAAACGTGGTGAATGTCAACCGCACTCGGATCAACAACCTGACCGTCAACAACTACCGCACGATCGGCGCCAATCAGACTCTGGCGAACGCGCGCGCGGCCCGCGTCGTGCCAACCTCGGCCTTCGCCTCCGGCCGCCCGGTGCAGACGGCCTCGCTCGCGGTCAACCGCGCCGCCGTAGCGCAAGCCGCGCCTGCAGCCGATCCTGCAGCTACGCACCTGCCGTCGCCGGCCCGGACGGCGATGCTGACGCCGGCGCCGGCACGCGGCGCGCCGGTCCACGCCGGGTCGAACATTGCCGGCCGCGTACCGGTCAACACCCCGGCACCGCGGCCACCCGCCTCGGTCTTCCGGCCGCCGGCGACCTCGTTCCAGCCGCGGCCGCAGACGGGTTTGCCGCTGCATGCGGTGCCCCAGTCGCCCGGCGTGCCGCGGCAGGTCCCGATGCAGCCGCGCGGTTACGGGCCGCCGCCCTCCGCTTACGCGCCGCGCGGCGCCCCGACCTATGCGCCGCCGCCGGCAGCACCGCGTGGCGCCCCCCAGTCCGGCGGGCAGAGCCGTCGGGAAGGAAACCGCTGACGGCGCCCATGCGCCGGTCGATCCCGACACTTTCCTCTTGCGTCCGCTCGCCGCGGCGAAGCTGACTCCTCAATGAAATCGGGGAGCAGAGTCATGAAGGTCGGCGAGGCGATCGCGGAAATCCTGAAGCGGGAAGGCGTCGAGATCATCGCCGGCTATCCGGTGAACCACGTGCTCGAATACGCCGCGCGCGCCGATATCCGCCCGGTCATCGTGCGGCAGGAGCGGATCGGGCTGCACATCGCCGACGCGATCTCGCGGATGACCTCCGGCCGGACGATCGGCGTCTTCGCCATGCAGCACGGGCCGGGCTCGGAGAACGCCTATGGCGGCGTCGCGCAGGCCTTCGGCGAATCGGTGCCGATCCTCGTGCTGCCGATGGGCTACCCGAGGCGCCTCGCCCATGTGGCGCCGAACTTCAACTCGACCGTCAGCATGCGGAGCGTCGCCAAGTCGACCGAGCCGATCACGCTCGCCGCGGAGGTGCCGAACATTTTCCGCCGTGCCTTCACGCGGCTGCGCAACGGCCGCGGCGGGCCGGTGGTGGTCGAGATCCCGGGCGATCTCTGGGCCGAGGACGTGCCCGAGCCGCTCGACTACCGGCCGGTGCTCAGCACGCGCTACGGCCCCGATCCCGATCATCTCCGCGAGGCGGCGGCGCTCCTGGCCGGCGCGAAGCGGCCCGTGATCTATGCCGGCCAGGGCGTCCACTACGCCCGCGCCTGGCCGCAGCTGAAGGCGCTGGCCGAAGTCCTGGCGGCACCGGTCGCCACCAGCCTTGGCGGCAAGAGCGCTTTTCCAGAGGATCACCCGCTTTCGCTGGGCTCCGGCGGCGCGGCGATGCCGCGGACCGTGCGGCACTTCCTCGACGAGGCCGATGTCATCCTCGGCATCGGCTGCAGCTTCACCGAGACCGCCTTCGGCGTCGCCATGCCCAAGGGCAAGCGGGTGATCCACGCGACGCTCGATCCCGACCATCTCAACAAGGATATACCGGCCGAGATCGGCCTCGTCGGCGATGCCGCGCTGACCCTGGACGCGCTGCTGTCGGCACTGGCGCCGCTTGTTCCGTCGCCTCGCGATGCCGGGCCGGTCGTGGAGGAGATCCAGTCCGTCTACGAGCCGTGGCTTGCCGAATGGATGCCGAAGCTGACCTCGGAGGAGGCGCCGCTCTCGCCCTATCGCGTGCTGTGGGATCTCTTCCATACGGTCGATGTCGCTGACACGATCATCACCCACGACGCCGGCAGCCCGCGCGATCAGCTCTCGCCCTTCTGGAAGGCGACGACGCCGCTCTCCTATATCGGCTGGGGCAAGACGACCCAGCTCGGCTACGGACTCGGCCTCGCCATGGGGGCGAAGCTCGCTCATCCGGACAAGCTCTGCATCAATGTCTGGGGCGACGCGGCGATCGGCTTTACCGGCATGGATTTCGAGACGGCGGTGCGCGAGCGCATCCCCATCCTCTCGATCCTCCTCAACAATTTCTGCATGGCGATCGAGTTGCCGATCATGAAGACGGCGACGGAGAAGTACCGCTCGACCGATATTTCCGGCGACTACGCGGCGATGGCGCGCGCCTTCGGCGGCTATGGCGAGCGTGTGACGCGGCCGGCGGATATCATCCCGGCCATCCGGCGCGGCATCGAACAGACGCGAGCCGGTGTGCCGGCCCTGATCGAATTCATCACCGCGCAGGAGACGGCCGTGTCGAGCTACTCGAAGGGCCTATCGGTGCCGTAGCCGCGGTCACACATCGGCCGCGGGCTTGAGCCCGTATTTCGCCTGGAGATCGGCCAGCGTGCCGGGATAAAGGTCGAAATCCTTCTTCAGCGTATCGTCGATGCCCGGGACGCTCGGCGTAAGACTGTCGCCGGCGTTCTGCCAGAGGTCGAGCTTCTGCCAGGGTGGCGGGATCACGAGCTGGCTCCACTGGACGTAGCCGGCCAGCCAGAGCGGCCGCTGCGCATAGCGCGCCGGCAGATGGAGGGCCTGGAGGAAGGAGGAATATGAATACGCGAAGGGCGGCACGACATAGCCGGCATAGGCGGCGTCGACAATCTCGTACCATGCGTCGGCCGCGGCAACCTGCGCCGCCGCGGCGACATCGTCGTTCGCCTCCCAGTCCAGGGCGCAGACGAGCTCGCCAAGATCGGCGCCGACCGTGTTCAGGAAGAAATGCGCCTGCGCCGCGCCATCGTCTGCCGGGTGGAAGAAATGATAGGCCGACCGCAGCAGACCGGCTGCCTTGGCACCTTGCCAGTTTGCCTGGAAATTCTTGTCCGGCATCCCTGCGGAGGGTGCTCCGAGCCCCTCGGTCGCCTTGATCGAGACGGCGTCGTAGCCCGCCGCCTTGACCTGGGCGAAATCGATCGTGCCCTGATAGGCCGAGATATCCAGGAGCTTCGTCCAAACCGTCGGTTCTGGCGGCCCGGCCAGACCGAGGGCTGCGAGCGTCAGGGGTCCGACGATGCCGTCGGGGGTCAGCCCGTTCGCCGCCTGAAAGGCTTTGATCGCGGCTTCGGTCTGCGGCCCCATCTCTCCGTCGAGCGTTCCAGGATCAAAACCAAGCGCCTTAAGTCTGGTCTGGATGTCGAGCACGCTCATAGCCGGCTCCTGCCTTTGGCTGGTTCTCGGAGGTACCATTCGAAGCGTCGCAGCGTGTCAGACAAATCGACTCGGGTTCACGAAACAACCCGATGTCGCCCGATGAATTGTAACTATCTGTTCATGTAACGCTTTCGCGCTTCCCAATCACGGGGCAGCGCGCGTTCGCCAGTACGTCGCCATTCACAGCATTATAATTGGTTTTCGGCTGGGGCGCGAGCGTGATTCGCGGGTGACTTGCGCGCCCTGCACGGTAACTCGCGCCAGGTTGGGTGCCGGGTGTGCATCGAGCGGCGGCGGCTCACACGGCGAGCCGGTTGAGCAGCGCCAGCATGGCATCGGCATCGGGCATCGGCAGGATGGCATCGATGCGGTCGAGCAGCCGCGACTCCAGGAGCGGGTTCTTCGCCTCGCCGATCGTGCCCAGGGGACCGCGAAATCCGTGATCTTCCCAGGCGAGTTCGAGCAGCTTCCGGCT
>DATGFU010000593.1:0-6634 GCA_035308865.1 Allostellaceae bacterium
CCGCCGACCGGCATGGTGTCCTGGCTCGGGAAAAAGCGATCATATGAGGCGAAACCTATTTCGGGCCGACGCTCCATCGTCTCCGTCAGCATGGCCGCGCCAAGCTGCCGAGCGGTGCGCGCCGAAACCGGCTCGGAGAAGAAAATCCACACATGACCACCATTGCCGGATCGAGACCGCTCAAGGGCCGCGGGCACGCCCTTGGCCTGACAAGTCTCCAGCACGGCCAAGGCGTCAGCCGCCCAGCTCTCCTCGTCAAAATCGGCGGCCAGAAACCAGCAGGTCTCGTCAGGAAGCAGTGGATAAACACCCGCCACGAAATCGCCGCCAGAGCCGCGTGCGCCCTCGCCGCGCAGATGCCTTTCGATGATGTCGTCGGTGACCGGGATGAAGGCTTGATGAGGGCATTCCCCGCATTTGACTTGGGGCTTGCCGCATATCCCCTTAACCCACTCGTTGGCGCACGCGGGCGCATAACCTGATTTGGCGGTCTTCTGATTTTCCCACCTGACAGGGAATACGTCAGCACGGCCTGCGAACAGGCGCCGAAACAGCGCGATCTTTTCCGCGGCAGATGACGCGGCTATCACCCTCGGCGCATCTGCAATGGCGGGGGACGAACAATTTGTAGCCGCTGCCGAGCACCGGCTCACGAGATCTCTTAGCGCGGCCTCAAGCTCTTTCCGTTCCGCCTCATTTGCGGCTAAACGAGATCGAATTTGCTCAATCTCGACCTCAAGTTCGTGCGCCGTCTCGGCGCCATCGCCCGGCGCCAGTCGTTTCAACACATCTCCGCTCAGCCGAGTCTTCATGGAGTAGGCTCTCTAGGTGGTCGCCGTCCTCGCCTCACACGTGGCACCAGCGACTTGTCACCAGATTTCCAGGCTTTGGCATTCTGCCCCTTCCATCGCAACGCCGGACAGGCTTCTATCGCGGCGCGCACGGATTCCGGAACGCCCATAGGGGACGCATCGATCTCGCCCCAATCAAGCAGACCGTCCAGAAACGCTCTCTCGCCTGCCGCGAACTGAAACAGCGGTGCCAGCTCTTCCCGGCACTCCGCGTGACGCTCTCGATCCAGGCTGCGGGGCCGCCAAAGGTCGTCCGTTCGGTCGTGAAAAGCGTATCGAACAGGCTAGGAATTACCCCTTCCAACGCATTTTCTTGAACAAACCGCCCTACGGAAAAGACCGTCAGCGCTATGCGCTCTATCTGACGGTCTTTTGGTTCCCGTCGATGTGCACTTCAGAAAGGACCGTCAAAAATACCGTCAAGCTATCCGGTTATCGAAGGGTCAAAACACTCGACTCCTTACCAATTTTCTTTTTAGTTCAACAATTTATGAGATTGGAGGGCGGGGACTGCCGATGTATTATCGATCATCCCAAGCGCTTGATAACTCATTGTATTACAAAGATAATTCTCCGTTAGGCTATCACCCATCACTCCCACTCGATCGTCCCCGGCGGCTTCGAGGTCACGTCGTAGACGACCCGGTTGATCCCGCGCACCTCGTTCACGATCCGCGTCGCCGTCCGGCCCAGGAACTCCATCGGGAACGGGAAGAAATCCGCCGTCATCCCGTCGGTCGAGGTCACCGCCCTGAGCGCCACCACGTGGTCGTAGGTCCGGCCGTCGCCCATCACCCCCACCGTGCGCACCGGCAGCAGCACGGCGAAGGCCTGCCAGATCGCGTCGTAGAGTCCGGCGGCGCGGATCTCCTCGAGATAGATGCGGTCGGCCTTGCGCAGGAGGTCGAGCTTCTCCTCGGTCACCTCGCCGGGGATGCGGATGGCGAGGCCGGGGCCGGGGAAGGGGTGGCGGCCGACCATGCGCTCAGGGAGTCCGAGCTCGCGGCCGAGGGCGCGGACCTCGTCCTTGAAGAGCTCGCGCAGCGGCTCGACCAGCTTGAGCTTCATGCGCTCGGGCAGGCCGCCGACATTGTGGTGCGACTTGATGGTGACGCTGGGGCCGCCGGTGAAACTCACCGATTCGATGACGTCGGGATAGAGCGTGCCCTGGGCCAGGAAGTCGGCGCCGCCGAGCTTCCTCGCCTCGTCGTCGAACACGTCGATGAAGGTGGCGCCGATGATCTTGCGTTTGCGCTCGGGGTCGGTCACGCCGGCGAGGCGCTCGAGGAAGAGAGGGCCGGCCTGGACATGCACCAGCGGGATGTTGTGGTGGCCGCGGAAGGTCTCGACCACGTCGGCCGCCTCGTCGCCGCGCAGGAGCCCGTGATCGACGAAGATGCAGGTGAGCTGGTCGCCGATCGCCTCGTGGAGGAGCGCCGCCGTCACCGCGCTGTCGACGCCGCCGGAGAGGCCGCAGATCACGCGGCCGGAGCCCACTTGCTTGCGGATGCGCTCCACCGCCTCGCTGCGGAAGGCGGCCATGGTCCAGTCGCCGGTGCAGCCGGCGATGCCGTGGGTGAAGTTGCGCAACAGCCGCGCGCCGTGCGGCGTGTGCGCCACCTCGGGATGGAACATCACGCCGTAGAAATGCCGGCGCTCGTCGGCGAAGGCAGCGAAGGGGGCGCCCTCGCTCACCGCCAGCACCTCGAACCCGTCGGGCAACCGGTCGACGCGGTCGCCGTGGCTCATCCAGACCTGCTCGCGGGCGCCGGTCTCGAACAGCCCCTCGAAGAGCGGCGAGGCCTTGCGGGGCTCGATGAAGGCGCGGCCGAACTCTCGGGTCGTGCCGGGCACGACCGAGCCGCCCAGCGCCGCGCACATCGCCTGCTGGCCGTAGCAGATGCCGAGCACCGGCACGTCCTGCTCGAACACCTCCAGCGGCACGCGCGGGCTCGCCTCCTCGGTCACCGAGGCCGGTCCGCCGGAGAGGATGATCGCGCGGGCACCGAAGGATTTGATGCGCGCGGGATCGGTCGAATAGGGCCAGATCTCGCAATAGACTCCGCTCTCGCGCAGGCGCCGGGCGATCAGCTGCGTCACCTGGCTGCCGAAATCGAGGATGAGCACGCGGTCGTGGGTCATGGGTACTCGCAATGACTCCCTCTCCCGCAATGCGGGGGAGGGTTGGGGTGGGGGTCTGGAAGCCGCTCCGTCGTCGGCGGTGCGGGTGAATCGGCAAGCAGAGAGTTCGTTACTCGCACCCCCACCCCGGCCCTCCCCCGCGTTGCGGGAGAGGGAGGATGGGCACCGGACGCGTCAGGCAGCTTCCGCCTCCGCAGCGGCGGCGCGGCGGTGGAGGACGGCGACGAAGAACCCGTCGGTGCCGTGCCGGGCGGGGGTGAGGTGCAGCAGGTCCTGCGGCTCGGGGCAGTCGGTGCCGAAGGCCTCGCGCCAGATGGCGGGGACCGGGACGACGGTGAACTCGGCATGAGTCGAGAGGAAGGCCCCGACCTGCCGGTCGTTCTCTTCCGGCAGCAGCGAGCAGGTGGCGTAGACCAGCCGCCCGCCCGGCTTCACCAGCCGCGCGGCGCTTGCAAGGATGCGCGCCTGCAGCGCGGTCAACTCCTCCAGGTCCTGCTCGGTCAGCCGCCACTTGGCGTCGGGATTGCGCCGCCACGTGCCGGTGCCGCTGCACGGCGCATCGACGAACACGCGGTCGAAGCCGCCGGCATGGCGCTTCACCCATTTGTCGCGCTCGGTCGAGAGCGCCTTGCGCTCGACATTGGAGACGCCGGCCCGCCTGAGCCGCTGGGCCGAACGGGTCAGCCGGTGCTCCGAGGTGTCGCAGGCGACGAGATGACCCTTGTTCTTCATCTCGGCGGCGAGCGCCAAGGTCTTGCCGCCGGCGCCGGCGCAGAAATCGACCACCCGCATGCCCGGCTCGGCCCGCGCCAGCAAGGCGGCCAGCTGCGAGCCCTCGTCCTGGACCTCGACCGTGCCGCTCTTGAAGCTGGCCAGCGAAGCCAGCGGGATGCGGGCGCGGACGCGCAGCCCGGTCGGCGCGAAGGGCGTCGGCGTCGCCTCGACGCCTTCCGCCGCCAGCGCCGCGCGGGCGTCGGCCCGGCTCGATTTCAGCCGGTTGACGCGGAGGTCGAGCGGCGCCGCGCCGTTGAGGGCCGCCATCTCGGCATTCAGCCCGTCGCCGAAAAGCGCCCGGAGGCGCGGCTCCAGCCAGGCGGGGATGTTCGCCCGCACCGCCGACGGCATCTCGGGATGCTCGATGGTCTTGCCTTCGAGCGCGGCGATGACCGCTTCCTCGTCGCGAGTCGGCGGCGAGGGACGGAAGCGGTCGCCGTCGCAGGCGGCGATGACGGCCTCGGCCCGCCACGCTTCGGCCAGCAGCAGCGCCGCGAAGACGCGCAGCCGCGGGGTCGGCGTGCCGCCCACGCGCGCGATCCACCAGTCGATCGCCGCCAGGTGCCGCAGCACCGCGTAGATATGCTCGGAGATCGCGCCGCGGTCCTTCACACCCGCGAAGCGGTGGCTGCGGAAGTATCCGCCGACCACGTCGTCGGCCGCCTGGCGCCCGGACGTGATCGCGCCCACCAGCTCGACCGCCGCCTGGATGCGCGCCCCTGGAGTCATCGCTGAATCATCCGCCCTGCTGGTAGTTCGGCGCCTCGCGGGTGATCGAGACGTCGTGGACATGGCTCTCGGCCAGCCCGGCATTGGTGATCTTCACGAAGCGGCAGTTGCGCTGCATCGCGGCGATATCGGGGTTGCCGGTATAGCCCATCGCCGCCTTCAGCCCGCCGACCAGCTGATGGACGACGGCGGCCACCGGCCCCTTGTGCGGAACCCTGCCCTCGATGCCCTCGGGCACCAGCTTCAGCGCGTTGCCGACCTCCTGCTGGAAATAGCGATCCGCGGAGCCGCGCGCCATCGCCCCCACCGAGCCCATGCCGCGATAGGATTTGTAGGTGCGGCCCTGGTAGAGGAAGACCTCGCCCGGAGCCTCATCGGTGCCGGCGAACATCGAGCCCAGCATGGCACAGTCGGCGCCGGCGGCGATCGCCTTGGCGAGATCGCCCGAATACTTGATGCCGCCGTCGGCGATGACCGGCACGCCGGCCTTCCGGCACTCTTCCGTGGCCTCCATGATCGCGGTCAGCTGCGGCATGCCGACCCCGGCGACGATGCGGGTGGTGCAGATCGAGCCCGGCCCGATCCCGACCTTGACCGCATCGGCGCCGGCATCGATGAGCGCCTTGGCGCCCTCGCCGGTGGCGACATTGCCGGCGATGATCTGGGTGTAGTTGGAGAGCTGCTTGATCTTGCCGATCGCCTTCAGCACCCCGGCGGAATGGCCGTGCGCGGTGTCCACCACCAGCACGTCGACCCCCGCGTCGAACAGCGCCGCGGCACGGTCGAACCCTTCCGGCCCGGTCCCGGTCGCCGCCGCCACGCGCAGCCGCGCCTGCTCGTCCTTCGCGGCGTTGGGATAGGCCTGCGCCTTCTCGATATCCTTCACCGTGATCAGGCCGATGCAGCGGTACTGATCGTCCACTACCAGCAGCTTCTCGATCCGGTGCTGGTGCAGGAGGCGCTTGGCCTCGTCGCTGGACACGGTGTCGCGCACCGTCACCAGCCGCTCGCGGGTCATCAGGTCGGCGACCTTGGTCGTCGGGTCGTCGGCGAAGCGCACGTCGCGATTGGTGAGAATCCCGAGCAGCCGCTTGGTGCCGCGCTCGACCACCGGCACGCCCGAGATGCGGTTCTGCGACATCAGCGCGAGCGCATCCGCCAGCGTCTGGTCGGGGTGGATGGTCAGGGGGTCGACCACCATGCCGGCCTCGAACTTCTTGACCCTGCGGACCTCGGCGGCCTGCTGCTCGATCGACATGTTCTTGTGGATGACGCCCATGCCGCCGGCCTGCGCCATGGCGATGGCGAGCTGAGACTCAGTGACCGTGTCCATCGCCGCCGAGATCAGCGGGATCCCCAGCTCGATGGCGTTGGTCAGGCGCGTGCGGGTGCTGACCTCGGTCGGCAGCACGCTGGACGCGGCCGGCACAAGCAGGACGTCGTCGAATGTCAGGGCTTCGGAAAGTTGCATGCCGCCTCCGTATCCAGGAGTGGCACCGCACTATACACGGAAGGCCCGGCGGCGGAACTACTCGATATGTTGTGCCGCAGCCATGGCTGACCAGCGCGGCATGCTATCCTCGTCATCCCCGCGAAGGCGGGGATCCAGAGTCCCAGACTCGGAACCCGGTTCCCTGGATCCCCGCCTTCGCGGGGATGACGAAACTGTGCTAGCTCCCGCCCCGGAACCCAGTCGCCACGACGTAGACCTCGGCCGAGTCCTGGCGGCTCGCCGGCGGCTTGGCGTGGCGCACCTGGACGAAGTCGCGCTTGAGCCGGTCGAGCAGCGCCTTCTCGGCCCCGCCCTGGAAGAGCTTGGCGACGAAGCCGCCGCCCGGCGCCAGCAGCCGCTCCGCGCGCCCGAGCGCCTCCTCGACCAGCGCCGCCGAGCGCGCCTGGTCAGTGGCGCGGATGCCGGTCGTGTTGGGGGCCATGTCCGAGAGGACAACGTCGAACGCCTTCAGTTCCCCCAAAAGCTCGCCGTCGGTGACGGTCAGCAGATCGGCGCAGAGGACGCGGGTGCCGGCGATCGGCTGCGGCAGGGGATCGCGGTCGACCCCGACCACCGCGCCGTGCGGGCCGACCGCCTTCTTCGCGTACTGCAGCCACGAGCCCGGCCGGCAGCCGAGGTCGAGCAC
>DATGFU010000594.1:0-6355 GCA_035308865.1 Allostellaceae bacterium
ACCGGTCCGCGGCAAGATAATCCGTCAGCGCCGCCGGGATCGGGAATGTTTCCCGGAAAGATCAGGAAATATCGCCCCGCTCTTCCCCGCCGCATCGTCGCTAAGCCCTGGTATAGAAAAGGCAATCGTCGCAGGTCCAGAGCAGACGGAATGAAATACCGCTACCGCGCATGGGGTGGCTTGGGGGCCCTTGCCGCCATCGTTGCAGCGCCCGGCCTTGCCCAGGAGCAGGTGGCGGCGCAGACGCCGCTCGAGACGGTCACGGTGATCGGCACGACGCCGCTGCCCGGGACGGGCGTCGATATCGACAAGCTGCCGGGCACGATCCAGACGATCACCGCGACCGACCTCACGCGCGAAGGTGCTGCGAGTGTGATCACTTCGATCAACGACCAGCTGGGGAGCGTCAACATCAACGACGATCTCGACGACCCGTTCCAGCCGGACATCCTGTTCCGCGGCTTCGAGGCCTCTCCGGTGCTGGGCACGCCGGAGGGGCTCGCGGTCTACCAGAACGGCGTGCGCATCAACGAGGCGTTCGGCGACACGCTGAACTGGGACCTCTTTCCCGACGTGGCGATCGACCGGCTCGACGTGGTCAGCTCGAACCCGGTCTACGGGCTGAACGCGTTGGGCGGCGCCGTCATCGTCAACATGAAGAACGGGTTCTCCTACGAGGGTGGCGAGGCCGAGCTGTCGGGCGGATCCTGGGGTCAGCGCCAGGGCTCGGTCCAGTACGGCTGGAACGATGGGACCTGGGGCGCCTATGTCGCGGCCCGCGCGCTGGAGGAGGACGGCTGGCGCGAGCTGTCGCCGGACTCGCTGAAGCAGCTTTACAGCGATCTCAGCTATCGCGCCGAGGGGCTGACGCTCGACCTCAGCTTCACCGGCGCCAACAACCGGCTCGTCGGCGAGTCACCGACGCCAGTGCAGGAGCTGGCGACCGACCGGTCGTTCATCTTCACCAGCCCGCAGGACGTCATCAACGAGCTGGAATTCGTGACGCCGAACGGCAGTTATGCCGCGAGCGAGACGCTGTCGATCCAGGGCAACTTCTACTACCGCGAATTCCGCCAGACCGTGGTCAACGGCAACACGACCGACTACCAGGGCTGTGATACGCCGCCCAATATCGGCTTCATCTGCCAGTCCGACGGTGCGACGCCGGTGCTGGGCTACAATGGCAGGTTGATCCCCGATATCTCACAGGGCGGGGCAGTAATCATCGGCGAGAACGATTTCGAGGCGATCCGCACTGTCGGCCTCGGCGGGTCGGTGCAGGCGACCGAGACGGCGCCGCTCTTCGGCCACGAGAACCATCTCTCGGTGGGGGCCAGCATCGACAGCGCCACCACCGACTTCCAGTCGAGCGCCGAGCTGGGTGTCCTGGCACCATCGCTGGCGATCGGCTACTCGGGCTATTTCGTCTACACGCCGGAGAACACGCCCTTCAGCGCGACGCCGGTCAGCCTGGGCGCCACCAACCGCTATTACGGGTTCTTCGCGACCGACACGTTCAACGCGACCGACGACATCGCGATCACTGCCAGCGGCCGCTACAACGTGGCCCAGATCGACTTGATCGATCGGCTCGGCAGCGCGCTGAGCGGCCAGAACCGCTACAGCCGGTTCAACCCGGCGATCGGCGTCACCGACAAGCTGACCGACGCGCTGACCGCCTACGCCGGCTATTCCGAAGGCAGCCGCGCGCCGACGCCGGGCGAGATCGAGTGCTCGAACCCGACGGCGCCCTGCCTGCTGCCGTCGAGCCTGTCGAGCGATCCGCCGACACTGCACCAGGTCGTCTCGCACACCTACGAGGCTGGGCTGCGCGGCCGCTTCTCAGCGGCGGACGGGCAGTTCACCTGGAATGCCGGGCTCTTCCGCACCGATGTCGACGACGACATCTACGGCGTCGCGACCTCGCTCAGCACCGGCTACTTCCAGAACGCCGGCGGCACGCGGCGACAGGGGGCGGAGCTGGGCATCCGCTACCGCAACGACAGGCTGAGCGCCTTCGCGAACTACAGCTACGTCGACGCGACGTTCCAATCGTCGATCCTGCTGAACTCGCCGCTCAACTCCGGTGCGGACGCGAACGGCAACATCCAGGTGCGGCCGGGCGACACGCTGCCCGGCATTCCGGCCCATCGCCTCAAGGCCGGCGCCGACTATCGCGTGACGCCGGACTGGTTGGTCGGCGGCAGCCTGACCTACGAGAGCGAGCAGTACTTCCGCGGCGACGAATCCAACCAGATGCCGGCGCTGCCGGGCTTCGTGGTGGTCAATCTCCACTCGAGCTACGAGGTGACCGACAACGTCGAGGTCGTCGTCAACATCGTGAACGCCTTCAACGCCGACTACGCGACCTTCGGCGTGCTGGGCGATCCGACCGGCATCAACGCGCCGGGGATACCGCCCGATGCCGTCACCAACGGACCCGGCGTCGACAACCGCTTCGAGAGCCCGGCGCCGCCGATCAGTGCCTTCGGCGGGGTCAGGGTCCGGTTCTGAGCGCGGGCGCCGTGCCCGCTCTCATTTCCCGCAGTCCTTGAGATCGTCCTCGGACAGCGAGAAGGCGTACTTGCCGCCGTCCTTGACCTCGACGTTCCGCACGGTGCAGCGCCGCCCGGACTTGTCGGCGAGTTTCACGTCGTAGCGGCCCGGCGGGACATCCTTGAGATCGAGGCGTTCGTCGGCATCGACTGCCCTGTCCGGGTCGTTGTCGCACTGATTCGGCCCCCACTGGTCGGTGCCGGGCTTGGCGAGCGACAGCTCGACGATCGTGTAGGCCGTCAGGTTCCAGAAACGCAATTTGCCGCCGGCCGTCGCGCCGGATGGCGCCAGCGCGAGCGCAATGAGAAGGGTAGCGGCGAGCGTTGCTTTCTGCATATCCCTACCGATGGCCGAGCCGCTGCGGCAAGGCAAGCGCCCGGATGGCGGGTTCCCCGAAGGGAGCCCGCCGTTCCGCGATGCCGGCAGCCGATCAATGCCCGCCGATGGCCTTCGCGAAATTGGCCACGTCCATGATGCCGAGGCCGGCCGCCGGACTGTAGCCCTTGCGCCCGGTATAGAACCAGTTGTCGCCCTGGGTCACGTAGCGCAGCGGCGCGTTATGGCCTTGGTAGCTCTGGCCGAAATGGCCCAGCAGGTAGAGCGGGAAGTTCAGCAATCCCTGGCGGTGCCGCGTGTCCTGGTCCAGTAGCGCCGTCACGCCGTTGAGCTGCGGCCCGACGAAGCTCGTGCCGCCCCAGAACGGCTCCGGGGCGAAGCCCGAGGAGTCTGAAGTGTAGTCGACGAGATACCCGGTTTGCGGGTCGGCGTTGAAGGAGATGTCGGGCACGTTCCGCCCCGCGAAGCGAGCCGGCAGGGCGAAGATCGTCGTCGGCGGGCTGGTGGTCTCGTCGACGAAGGCCTGGCCCGGCTGGCTGCGCTGCACACCCGACAGGGCGAACTGGTAGAGTGGGGTCGGGAACTCGACGCTGACGCCGCCGCCGCCCCCGCCCGGGAAGATCCCGCAGGACACCGGGTCGAGGCCGAGGGCGGCGCAGAGCGGGATCAGGTAATCCCAGCCCCAGACCTGCTCCGTCGGGACGTTGATCACCAAGGGTTGCGACTGGCCGGGAACGCTGTAATCCTGCTCGCCGGGAAGGGTGGTGCCGCCGCCCGTGGTGATGATCGGGTCGCTGGCCGGGTAGTCCACGCTGAGGAAGGTGCTGAACTGGCTCGGGTCGACCTCGCCGTAGATGTCGTAGGCGCCGGCATCGCCGGCAGCGCAGAACATGCTCTGGCCCTGGATGGCCGCCTGGATGAAGAGCTCATGAAGGGCCTGGAGCGAGCTGACGGTCCGGCCCGAGTACGGGTCGGTGACTGCGCCGTTCTCGAGATTGTCGAAGAACTCCCATTCGCCCCAGCTCACCGAGATCGAGTCCGCCTGGTTGGAATCGATCGCGGTGGCGAACGCGTCGACGAAGGCCTGATTCGTGTTCGGCGCCAGGTAGACGATCATCTTGGCGCCGGGAGCGATGCCGCCCGATTGCTCGACGTCGAGCGTGGTCTCGAGTGAGCCCGAGGCATCGCTAGGCGCGCCCGGCCCGCCGTCGATGTTGACGATGGTCAGGCGGTTGGGATCGACCGAGAGCCCGATGGAGCTCCAATAAGTGAAGACGTCGCTGGGCGTGAAGTTCGCCAGCGTCACGATGCCGATCGTCCGGCCCTTGCCCGTGACGCCTTTGGCGTAGAGCGGTCCCACGTCATACTGCTGGGCGAAATCCGCGACGGTCAGGAAGCCGAACGGATCCGGCAGGGTCGAAGGCTTCTTCTGTGCGGCCGCGCGTTGCGTCGCGCTCGCACGGACCGAGCGGGGCTTGAAGCGCGGCTGCGTGTCGAGGCCGACGACGGCGGCGACCAGCCCGCCTGCGGCCTCGGGTGCTGACGGGCGTTGCAGCGGGGCGCGGAAGCTGTAGGAAGGCGACGCGCCGTGGGCCGGCACGTCAAATGTGTGGAGCGTCACGCTGAAGGCCCGCTCGATCCGGTCGGGCGTCCCGCTCACGTGCAGCGTGGTGGTTGTCGCGCGCTCGACCGTCAGCCCGTAGGCGCGCAGGCCGGCGCTGACTTTCTCGACCTCTGCCCGGGTCGGGGCGAAGCGCGCCTGGAACTGCTCCGGCGTGAGGAACCTGTGATATTGCGGGTCGCCGGCGGTATTGATCCGCTGCAGCAGCGTCTCGGCGCCGGCGGCATCGTGCAGCTTGAGCGCCACGGTGACGGTGATCGAACGCTCGCCCGCCTGTTCGCGCAGCAGGCCGCGATCGACGGCCTTGGGAGTCTCGGCGCTGGGGTACGGCAGGGCGGCCTGGCCGGCCGAACTCAGCACGCAGGCGGCGACGCCGCACAGGAACGCCGCTCCATGCTTCTGCAACGAGACCATGGCTCCTCCTCATGGGGATTGGGTGTGATGCGGCGCTCCGCATCTCCCGCGGAGTCCGCGCCGGCGGACCAAGGTGCGGCTCTCTCGGACGAGATTTTTCAGATGGACAGCGTAGACGCTCAACTCTGGCGCGCCACACTACGCCCGCCGCCCCGAGTCGGAAAGCGGCGCGTCAGCCAGTGTAGCGAATGATCTGCTGGTCGATCGCGCCGAACAGTGACCGGCCCTGTGCGTCCAGCATCTCGATCCGCACGCGATCGCCGAAATGCAGGAACGGGGTCTTCGGCGCTCCGCTGTCGATCGTCTCGCGGGCCCGCCGTTCGGCGATGCAGGACGAGCCGACATCGGGATCGGCGTTGGCGACCGTGCCCGAGCCCACGATCGTGCCGGCGACCAGCGGCCGCGTCTTCGCGGCATGCGCGATCAGCTGCGGGAAATCGAAGGTCATACCCGTGCGCGCGTTCGGCCGGCCGAAACTCTCGCCGTTGACCGCGCTCAGCAGCGGCAGGTCGACCGAACGGCCGTTCCAGGCGGATCCCAGCTCGTCGGGCGTGATCGCCACCGGCGAGAAGGCGGTGAAGGACTTGCCCTGGAAGAAGCCGAACCCCTTGGCGAGCTCGGCCGGGATCAGATTCCGTAGGCTGAAATCGTTGACCAGCATCACCAGCTTGATGTGGCCGCGGGCCTCTTCCGGCGTGACGCCCATCGGGACGTCATCGGTGATCACGGCGACCTCGGCCTCGAGATCGATGCCCCAGGCCTCATCGGCAACCGGGACGGGCTCGCATGGCCCCAGGAAGTTGGCCGAGCCGCCCTGGTAGATCAGCGGGTCGGTCCAGAAGGAGGGCGGCAGCTCGGCGCCGCGCGCCTTCCGCACCAGCTCCACATGGACGACATAGGCACTGCCATCCGCCCATTGATAGGCGCGGGGCAGCGGCGCGGCGCAGGCCGTCGGATCGAACGGAAAGGCATCGGCAAGGCGGCCGGCCTCCAGTGCCTCGGCCCGGTCGGCGAGGCGCGGCGCGCACGCCGCCCACTCGTCGAAAGCCGCCTGCATGGTCGGCGCGATGTCCGGCACGGCGACGGCCCGTGCGAGGTCACGCGAGACGACCACAAGACGGCCGTCGCGGCCGGCGGCGAGGGAAGCGAGCTTCATGTCGTGTCACGCGCCCGGCTTCAGCACGCCGCGGCGGATCTGATCGCGCTCGATGCTGAGGAAGAGGGCGCGGAAATTGCCGTTGCCGAACCCGTCGTCGCCCAGGCGCTGAATGAACTCGAAAAAGATCGGCCCGATGCAGGTCTCGGTGAAGATCTGCAGCAGGTACCGGCCGTCGCCGCCGTCGAGCAGCAGGCCGCGGCGCTGCAGCGCGTCGACATCCATCCCGTGGCCGGGCAGCCGCTCCTCGAGCATCTCGTAATACGTGTCGG
>DATGFU010000595.1:0-6280 GCA_035308865.1 Allostellaceae bacterium
CTCAGGGAAGTCGATCGACACGAGAGCAAAGAGGGGCGCTTTACGCTCTACTTTCTGGCCATACCCGGTAACGAGCACGCGGCTCAGGTCGAACTCACCTACAACTGGGATGAGTCCGGCTATCAGGGAGGGCGCAATTTCGGCCATCTCTGCTTCTATGTCGATAACATATACGATACGTGCCGTTATCTCGCGGACGCCGGCGTAACGATCAATCGGCCGCCTCGCGATGGCTGCATGGCCTTCATACGGACGCCGGATCACATCTCGATCGAGCTTGTGCAAGCCGAGCGACAGAAGCTGCCGCCGCAGGAGCCGTGGCTATCGATGCCGAACGTCGGCACCTGGTAGGGCGCGCCTGCGCTGATAGGATAGGCTCGCCGGTGACGCAACCTCCGGTCGATGTCCTGATGCTCACGGCGGCGCGCACCGCAACGGTCGCGCACTAACTCGATCTCGACTCACCGCATGCCTGTACCACAGGTGTTGCTGTGATGCGCAGAGTGATCTTGCCCTCCATTTCCCTCAGGAAAGCAAAATGAGCGACGCGCGGCTGCCTTATCTAATTGAGCTGGAGAAGAAGGTCTCGTGGCTCTCGGCCTGGATGATCCACCAGGCCAATCACCTCCGCGAGGATGAGGACGGGCTCAAGGTCGGGGGCCACCAGGCCTCGTCGGCCTCGCTCGGCGCCATCCTCACAGCGCTCTATTTCGCCATTCTTCGGCCCGAGGATCGGGTGGCGGTCAAGCCGCATGCGAGCCCCGCCTTCCATGCGATCCAATATCTCCTCGGACGCCAGACCCGGGAGAAGCTGATCGCGTTTCGCGGCTACAAGGGAGCCCAGTCCTACCCGTCGCGGACCAAGGACGGCGACACGGTCGATTTCTCGACCGGCTCGGTCGGGCTCGGCGTCGCCCAGACGCTCTTCGCCAGCCTGGTGCAGGACTACGTGAAAGCCCATGGCTGGGCGACTGACCGGCCCGAGGGGCGGATGGTGGCGCTCCTCGGCGATGCCGAGATGGATGAAGGCAACATCTTCGAGGCCTTGCTCGAAGGCTGGAAGCAGGGCGTCCGCAACACCTGGTGGATCATCGACTACAACCGCCAGAGCCTCGACGCCATCGTCCGGGAAGGGTTATTCGACCGGCTGGAGGCCGTGTTCCGGGCATTCGGCTGGGACGTCGTCGTGCTCAAGTACGGAGAGCTGCTGGAATCGGCTTTCGCCGAGCCCGGCGGCGACAGGCTCAAGGCCTGGATCGACACCTGCCCGAACCAGCTCTTCTCGTCGCTCGCCTATCTGGGCGGCCAGGCCTGGCGCAAGCGGCTGCTGGAGGATCTCGGCGACCAGGGGCCAGTGAACAAGCTCCTCGATCGGCGATCGGATGCCGAGCTCGCGCGGCTGATGACCAATCTCGGCGGTCACGATCTGCCGAGCCTGCTGCGTGCCTTCGAGGGCGCGACGCGCGACCGGCCGGTCGTCTTCATCGCCTACACGATCAAAGGCTTCGGCCTGCCGATCGCCGGCCACAAGGACAACCATTCGGGCCTGCTGACGCCGGAGCAGATGGAGCTCTACCGCCAGGCGAACGGGATCCGCCCGGGCCATGAATGGGACCCTTACGAAGGACTCTCGATGCCGGCCGGCCAGCTGGGCCGCTTCCTGAAATCTGTGCCGTTCGCCGCCCGAGCCGACCGGCGGCACCAGGCGCCGACCCTTGCAGTGCCGGCCCTGCCGGTCCCGAGCCAGCGCGTGATCTCGACCCAACAGGGCTTCGGCATGATCATGAACGAACTCGGCAGGCTCGACGCGCCGTTCGCCGAGCGCGTGGTGACGACGTCGCCGGACGTCACCGTGTCGACTAATCTCGGCGGCTGGGTCAACCGCCGCGGCCTCTACGGCTCGAAGGAGCTGGTCGACCTGTTCAAGGCGGAAAAGATTCCGTCCACCTACAACTGGCATTTCTCGCGCGGCGGCCAACATCTCGAGCTGGGCATCGCCGAAATGAACCTGTTCCTGGCGCTCTCGGCGATGGGGCTGTCGCATTCACTGTTCGGCGAGCGGCTGCTGCCGGTCGGCACGCTCTACGACCCGTTCATCTGCCGCGGTCTCGATGCGCTGAACTATGCCTGCTACCAGGACGCCCGCTTCATCCTCGTGGCGACGCCCTCCGGCATCACCCTGGCGCCGGAAGGCGGGGCGCACCAGTCGATCGCGACTCCGCTCATCGGCATGGCGCAGGACGGGCTCGCCTCGTTCGAGCCGGCCTTCGTCGACGAGTTGTCGGTGCTGCTCCGCTTCGGCCTCGAGTACATCCAGCGCATGGGAAACAGTGAGCCCGATCCCACCACATGGCTGCGCGACCAGGCGGGCGGCTCGGTCTATCTCCGCCTCTCGACGAGGCCGATCGAGCAGCCGCAGCGCGAGGTGGACGAGGCGCTCATCCGTGGCATCGTCGACGGCGCCTATTGGCTGAGGCCGCCGGGACCGAATGCGGAGATCGTCGTCGCCTATATGGGAACGGTAGCGCCCGAGGCGATCGCGGCGGTGGGCCTTCTGGGCGAGGACCGGCGCGACGTCGGGCTCTTGGCCGTGACCTCTGCGGACCGTCTGAATGCAGGCTGGCTGGCGGCGCAGCGCGCGCGGGAACAGGGCAAGGTCCAGGCGCGGAGCCATGCCGAGCGGCTGCTGGCGCCGTTGCCGCCGCATTGCCGGATCATCACCGTCCATGACGGCCACCCGGCGACGCTGGGCTGGCTGGGCTCGGTGATCGGGCACCGGACCCGCTCGCTCGGGGTCGAGCATTTCGGGCAGACCGGAACGATCCCCGATCTCTATCGCCATTACGGCATCGACGCCCAGGCGATCCTCACAGCCGCCGAGGCGATGACCGCAGGGCGACAACTCCGACATCTGGAGCTGCGGCAAGCCGGATGAGCTGGCGCGCGGAGTCAACGTTCCCGCCGACGATAAGGCCGAGAGCGCTCATCCAGATGGAAATAGGCGGCTAGGCTAGCCTCGGACCCAAGCCGCTCTACCATGAGCGCCGCTGTACGCCATCGCGAGCGAGCGCGATTGTCATCGTAGCGCCGGCCCGCCGTGGCACAAGCGGGAGGGATGGGCACTCTGCACAGCGGGACTAGATCCTACAACGGCCGATCGGCCTCCCTGACCGTAAGGCGGGGCGTGAAAGTTCGGCATTGGTTGGCAGGCGCTCGCCAACTCAGTGGAATAGCCGCAATTTACACTGAGATGCCCTCTACGATCCGGCGAATCATAAAAGCTTTTCTACCGCCTCGCGGACCTTAGGGGAAAACGTGACTTTCCTACTAAGACCGAATCCTACTGATGTGAATCGTCTCCGAAAGCTGACCCTCAGGATCCTTTTGTATCCAGTCGCTTACGTTGCCGATCAGCGTCCAAACCCCTTGCCGAATGACAAGTATATTCAAAATCAATGCAGAGTATTGGGACGGTCGAGGATGTCGCTAACGCTACCAAGTAGGTGGCCGTCGATCCCCCGATTATTGTGAGCGGTCACCTCTTGCTGCTCAGGGCGACGTGGCCGCCTGAGTCGTTATCCGGTGAAGAACCTCGGCCTGTTGGTCAAGCTTGCCTTGGGTACCTCTGCAGAATAATCCACATGCGTGGAATTTTCCTTTTGACGGCAATGGTGGTGCAGCGCTATAGGGCTCTGATTTGATGGCGTTGGATCGATCGGAAATCGGTGTGCGCGATACTTCCTAAGAAGAAACCATATGCGGCCGGTTCGAAGAAGAGACTGACATAAGGCAGCATGACTGGATTTACGGTGCAGTACTGAGTAACCGCAGTTCGGGGGCATGTAATGGTTCACGGAAAGACCAGCAGAATCTTCCTTCTTCTATCGTCGACCGCGTTGGGCACAGTGCCCTTCGCGGGCGCGCTGGCACAGCAGGCGGCGAGCAGCGACCAGCTCCAGGAGATCGTCGTCACCGCCGGCAAGCGGAGCGAGTCGGCGCAAAGCACGCCGATCAGTCTGACGGCTGTCACCGGTCAGGACCTCGCGGATCGCGGCATCACCGACTTCAACGATCTCGCGCAGGCGACGCCGGGGGTCTCGATGAAGACCTCGGGCCCTGGCCAGACCGAGTTCGAGATGCGCGGACTGACCTCCAGCGGCGGCGACGCGCCGACGGTCGGCTTCTATCTCGACGACGTGCCCCTCACCTCCCCCGCGGCCGCGCAGAACGGCAAGGTCGTGATCGACCCCAGCCTCTACGACCTCAACCGGGTCGAGGTGCTGCGCGGTCCCCAGGGCACGCTCTACGGTTCGAGCTCGATGGGCGGCACGATCAAGCTCGTCACCAACCAGCCGAACCTGGACGCCTTCGATACAAGCGCCCAGACCATCCTGTCGGGGACCGACGGCGGCGGCTTTAACCACGGCGAGAACGCCATGGTAAACGTCCCGCTCATCGACGGCGTGCTTGCGCTCCGCATCGTCGGGTCGGAGGCCTATACCAGCGGCTGGATCGACCGCGTCGTCCTCGGCAATTTCCCGATCGAGACGAACGGGCTCACCACCCGCGGCAACGTCCTCGCGGCGCCGGTCATTGCGGACCACCAGGGGGTGAACGACGAGGAGCTGCTCGGGACGCGCGTCTCTCTCGCCTTCAAGCCCACCGACCGGCTGACCATCACGCCGACCATCTTCTACCAGCGCACCACCCAGGACGGGCCGAACACGATCGACAGCAATCCGGGCACGCTGGCGCATTATCAGCCGTTCGACGTGGCCGAGCCGTTCTCCGACCGGTTCCTGCTGTGGAGCGTCGACATCAACTACCACTTCGACGATTTCGACATCACCTCGGTCACGGCGAAGTGGAACCGCGACGAGGACATCAACCAGGACGAGTCCGAGAACATCCAGTGGGCGTTCGGTCTCACGTCCTTCTACCCGCCGAACGGGCTCGGGGCCGCCTCCATCACCGAGGCTGACTATTCCAAGCAGTTCAGCCAGGAAACCCGGATCACTTCGACCGGCGACACTGACTTCAAATGGCTGGTCGGCTCGTTCTACAGCAGCTTCGAATCCGACTGGGACGCCTCCTCGATCATCCCCGGTCTCGCCGGATTCGGGCTTACGACCAATCTCGGAACGGACATCGAGCCGACGCGGATCACCCAGACCGCCGCCTTCGGCGAGATGTCCTACCAGATCACCGACCAGCTCAAGCTGACCGCCGGGCTCCGCTGGTACTCCTTCCAGACACAGCTCGACTTCCAGGAGACCGGTGTCATCAGCCCGAGCGGCAACACCACGCTCTATGTCGCACGCGGCGAGGAGGCTGACGAGGGCTTCAGTCCCAAGTTCAACATCTCCTACCAGGTCGATCCCGACCTCATGGTCTATACGACGGCGGCGAAGGGCTTCCGGCCGGGCGGCGGCAACCAGTCCATCCCGACCGGCCCCACGGGGCTCGGGCCGGCCTGCCTCGCCGCGCTGGAAGCCCTCGGCCGCACCTCGGCACCGCAGCAATTCGGGCCCGACAGCATCTGGAGCTACGAGCTGGGCGAGAAGGCGCAGCTGCTCGACAACCGCGTCACGCTGAACGGCGCCATCTATTTCGAGAACTGGGAGGGCGTGCAGCAGGTCGTGGCACTCTCCTGCGGCTTCCCCTACAGCGACAATGCCGGCAAGGCTCAGGTCTATGGCGGCGAGCTCGAGCTGAAGGCGATCCTCACGCCCGGCCTGATCTTCTCGGCCAGCGCCGGCTACACCCACGCCCAGATCACCCAGGGCAGCCGCGAGACTGGCACCCAGCCCGGCGACCGGCTCCAGGACGTGCCGCCTTGGACCTCCGATGTCCAGCTCTCGTACTCCACGCCGATCGGCGACGATCTCGCCTTCACCGCCCGCGCCGAGAACATCTATGTCGGCACGCGCCGCGACGCGACCTACTACCAGTTCAACCACTTGCCCGCTTATGATCTAACGAATCTGCGGGCGGGCGTGACCGGCGACAACTGGTCGGCATTCCTGTTCGCCAACAACCTCTTCAACAAGACCGCCTGGCTGGCCGACACAGTCTCGATCTCGCAGAACCTGCCGAGCTTCAACCGCGTGGCGGTCAGTCAGCCGTTGACGATCGGCATAGATCTCAGCTGGCAGCTGGGCCAGCCGGCGGCTACGCCGGCCGAGGGTGCACCCGTCGTCCCCGCACCACCGCCAGCCGCCCCGCCGGCACCTGTGGTCGAAGCGAAGCGCTCTTTCCAGGTGTTCTTCGACTTCGACAA
>DATGFU010000596.1:0-7883 GCA_035308865.1 Allostellaceae bacterium
CGCTTTGGCGGACGGGCTCGGCGACCGCTGCGGCTTCGCCGGCGCGGCGCACGGGCTGCTGATGCTGGTGCATGCGCTGGAGACGGCCAAGCCCGGCGACGTCATCGCGCTCGCCAGCTTCGGCAACGGCTGCGACGCGATCCTCGTCGAAGCGCTCCCGGGAATCGAAGCGGCCCGGCCGGCGTTCGGCGTCGCCGGCTCGCTGGCCCGGGGTAAGCCCACCGAGGACTACCCGCGCTTCCTCGCCTCGACCGGCGAGCTCAACGTCGACTGGGGCATGCGCGCGGAGTTCGGCAACAAGTATGCGCTCACCGTCGAATACCGGACCGGCCACGACAATCTCGCCTTCCTCGGCGGGCGGGACAAGGCGACGGGCGTGGTGCAGTTCCCCAAGACGCCGATCTCGGTGGCGCCGGGCGCCAAGGGCATGGCCGAGTACGAGGACGTACCGCTGGCCGACGTGCCGGCCAAGGTCGTCTCCTTCACGGCCGACTGGCTGACCTATTACCCGAACCCGCCCTTCTATTTCGGGCTGGTGCAGTTCGAGAACGGGGCCAGGATGCTGATGGAGTTCGTCGACGTGCCCGAGGGCGCGCTCAAGGTGGATGTGCCGCTCGGCATGGTGTTCCGGGTGAAGGAGATCGACTCCGTCCGCGGCTATCGCCACTATTTCTGGAAAGCGACCCCCCAAGCGCCGCAAGCGGAGGCAGCCCAATGACCACCGGAATTCGCGACAAGGTCGCCATCATCGGCATGGGCTGCTCGCGTTTCGGCGAGCGCTGGGATGCGGGCTCGGAAGAACTGATGGCCGAGGCCTTCCACGAGGCGCTGGCCGATGCCGGGATCGAGAAGGAGGAGCTCGAGGCCGCCTGGCTGGGCTCGGCCTGCGACCCGATCAATCTCGGCAATTCCGCGGTGCCGCTGGCGGTGACGCTGCGGCTGCCGAACATCCCGGTGACGCGCGTCGAGAACATGTGCGCGACCGGCACCGAGGCGCTGCGGGGCGCCGCCTACGCGGTGGCGGCCGGCGCCTGCAGCTTCGCCCTGGCGCTCGGCGTCGAGAAGCTGAAGGACACGGGCTATGGCGGGCTGCCGGTCCGCACCAAGGGCCTCTTCAACGACATGTGGATGCCCTACGGCTCGGCGCCCGGCACCTTCGCCCAGCTCGCCGGCGCCTACAGCGCGCGCCACGGGATCGACATGGGCGACCTCAAGCGGGCCATGGCGCATGTCTCGTGGAAGAGCCACGAGAACGGCGCGAAGAACCCGAAGGCGCATCTGCGCAAGCCGGTCTCGATCGAGACCATCCTCAAGGCGCCGATGATCGCCGAGCCGCTCGGCCTCTTCGATTGCTGCGGCGTGTCGGACGGGGCGGCAGCGGCGATCGTCACGACGCCCGAGATCGCCGCCGGCCTCGGCAAGCGCGATGCGGTGCTGATCAAGGCGCTGCAGCTCTCGGTGTCGAACGGCAGCGAGGCGCATTACAAGGACTGGGACGGCTCCTACGTCGTCAACACGCGCAAGGCCGCGGCGCGGGCCTATCAGGAGGCCGGCATCCGCAACCCGCGCGAGGATCTCAGCCTGATCGAGGTGCACGACTGCTTCTCGGTCACCGAGCTCGTCACCATGGAGGATCTGGGGATTTCCGAAGAAGGCGGCGCCGCGCGCGACGTGCTGGACGGATTCTTCGATGCCGGCGGGACGATCCCTTGCCAGATCGACGGCGGCCTCAAATGCTTCGGCCATCCGATCGGCGCCTCCGGCCTGCGCATGGCGTATGAGATGTACCTCCAGCTCCAGGGCCGGGCGCAGGACCGCCAGCGGCCGGATGTGCGCTACGGGCTGACGCACAATCTCGGCGGCACGCCGTCGAGCAACGTCGCCTGCGTCGCCGTCTTCGGCCGCGCCGACGCCTAGTCTACGCCTCGAACGATGAGTGCCTATTCCGCAGCGCGTCGCCCCTTACCTCCCTCTCCGCCCCCTTGGGGGGGAGAGGGTCGGGGTGAGGTGGGGCGGTGCCGGCGCCTCGGCAGAACCCACCTCACCCTCCCGCTGCGCGGGCCCCTCCCTCTCCCCCCTAAAGGGCGGAGAGGTAATGTACCGTCAGCTCTTTAGGACACGACCATGGCCGGGCTTTGGTTCGAGGAATTCGAGATCGGGCAGGTCTTCAAGCACGAGATCCGGCGCACGGTGACCGAGACGGACAACATCCTGATCACCGCGCTCACCCATAATCCGGCGGCGATCCACCTCGACGCCGAATACGCGAAGACGACGCCGTTCGGCCGGGTCCTGGTCAACAGCGCCTGGACGCTCGCCTTCATGACCGGCGTGACGGTGGGCGACACGACGCTCGGCACCACCGTCGGCAATCTCGGCTGGGACGAGGTGCGGCTGCCCAAGCCCGTCTTCGTCGGCGACACGCTGCGCGCCGAGACCACGGTGATGGAGAAGCGCGAGAGCAAGTCGAATCCCGACCGCGGCATCGTGACCTTCAAGCACGTCTGCTTCAACCAGAGAGACGAGATCGTCGCGACCTGCCTGCGGGCCGCGATGATGTACAAGCGGCCGGCCGCGCCGTGAGCCTGCGGTCGATCCTCTTCGTTCCGGGCGACAGCGAGAAGAAGCTCGCCAAGGCCTCGGCCGGCCCGGCCGATGCGCTCATCCTGGACCTCGAGGATTCGGTGGCACCGGAGCGCAAGCCGGAAGCCCGGATCGCCGTCGCCGGCCATCTCCGGTCCCAATCCGGAAAACGGCGGCAGGAGCTCTGGGTCCGCATCAATCCGCTCACGACCGACGAGGCGCTGCCGGACTTGGCGGCGATCGTCGGCGGCCGGCCCGACACGCTGCTGCTGCCCAAGGCGGCCGGCGCGGAGGATGTCGTCCGGCTCGACCACCATCTGTCCGCGCTGGAGGTCCGCGAGGGCCTGCCGCCGGGCGGGATCAAGGTCGTCGTGGTGGCGACCGAGACGGGTGCCGCGATGTTCGGCCTCGGGAGCTACTCGCCGGCGACGCCGCGGCTGCGCGGCCTGACCTGGGGCGCCGAGGATCTGGCCGCGGCAGTGGGTGCTGCCTCCAATGCCGAGGCCGACGGCGTGCTCACCCCGCTCTACCAGATGGCGCGGGCCCTGTGCCTTGCCGCTGCGGCCGCCGCCGACGTCGAGGCGGTCGACACCGCGTACATGGGGATCGGCGATCCCGAGGGGCTGCGCCGCGTCTGCGATGCCGCCCGCCGGGACGGATTCCGCAGCAAGCTCGCCATCCATCCCGACCAGGTGGAGATCATCAACGCGGCGTTCAGCCCGAGCGAGGCCGAGGTCGCGCATGCGCGCCGCGTCTGCGAGCTCTTCGCCGCCAATCCGGGCGCCGGCACGCTGAAGCTCGACGGGCGGATGCTGGACATTCCGCATCTGAAGCAGGCAAGGCGGATCCTCGCGCTGAGCGAGGAACTCGCCGCCAGACAGGGAGCGTGACGTGGATTTCGGGTTCTCGGACGAGCTCAACGCCATCCGCGACAGCGTGGAGAAGATCTGCGAGCGCTTCCCCGACGATTACTGGCTGACGCTCGACCGCGAGGCCCGGTTTCCCCGCGAGTTCCATCGGGCCATGGCCGAGGCGGGGTTCCTCGGCATCACCATGCCCGAGGAATATGGGGGCTCGGGCCTCGGCGTGCTGGCGGCGACGGTCATGATGAACACGGTGGCGCGCGGCCCCGGCACCTATGCCGCCTGCTCGACCATCCACATCAACCTCTTCGGCCCGCATCCGATCGTCGTCTTCGGCACGCCGGAGCAGAAGGAGCGGTGGCTGGTGCCGCTGGTCAAGGGCGAGCAGCAATGCTGCTTCGGCGTCACCGAACCGGATGCCGGGCTTGATACCACCCACATCAAGACCAAGGCGGAGCGTGTGCCGGGCGGCTATATCGTCAACGGCCGCAAGATCTGGACCTCGACCGCGCAGGTCGCGCACAAGCTCCTGCTGCTGACCCGCACGACGCCGATCGAGCAGTGCCGCAAGCCGAGCGAGGGCATGACGCTCTTCTACGTCGATCTCGACCGCACCAAGATCGAGGTGAAGCGGATCGAGAAGATGGGCCGCGCCGCCGTCGATTCGAACGCCGTCTTCATCGACGGGCTGTTCGTGCGCGAGGAGGACCGGGTCGGCGAGGAGGGCAAGGGCTTTTCCTACCTCCTGCACAGTCTCAATCCCGAGCGCATCCTGGTGGCCGCCGACGCGGTCGGCATCGGCCAGCGCGCGCTGATGAAGGCGACGCAGTACGCCCGCGAGCGCGTCGTGTTCGGCCGGCCGATCGGCCAGAACCAGGCGATCCAGCACCGGCTCGCCGAGAACTGGGCCGAGCTCGAGGCGGCCTACAACATCGCGCTCAAGGCGGCCTGGCTCTACGATTCGGGCAAGCCCTGCGGGCCGGAGGCCAATGCGGCGAAGCTGCTGGGCGGCCGCGCCGGCGAGAAGGCGGCGCAGGCCGCGGTGCTGACCCATGGCGGCATGGGCTACGCGAAGGAATATCACGTCGAGCGGTACTACCGCGAAGCGATCCTGCCGCGCATCGCGCCGGTGAGCGAGGAGCTGATCCTCTGCCATATCGCCGAGAAGGTGCTGGGCCTGCCCAAATCCTACTGAGGCCGCTCGCCCTGCCATAAAGTGGGCGCGTTATCATTCGATTGCGTACGATTGCGCCTTGCAGGCGCCACTGCATCTCCGGTACCTTGGGCATCGCTAACGAACCATATGCATGCTAATTAAACACCGGAAATGGACATCGAGAATTCCCATGGGCGTGCTTGAAGGAAAAGTCATCGTCGTGACTGGCGCCGCCCGCGGCGTCGGCCGGGGGATTGCTCTCGAAGCGGCGCGCGAGGGCGCCAAGGTCGTGGTCAACGATCTGGGGGGCGCGCCGGGCGGCGGCGGCGCCGACCAGACCGTGGCGGGCGAGGTCGTCGGCGAGATCAAGGCGGCCGGCGGCGAGGCGGTGGCGAATGGCGACAGCGTCGCCAGCTGGGAGTCGGCACAGAAGATCGTGCAATGCGCGCTCGACAGCTTCGGGCGCATCGACGGCGTCGTGAACAACGCCGGCATCCTCAGGGACGTGATCTTCCACAAGATGACGCCCGAGGATTTCGACATGGTCGTCGACGTCAATCTGCGCGGGCCGTTCTACGTCAGCCGCGCCGCGGCGCCGCATTTCAAGGAGCAGGCGAGCGGCGTCTTCGTGCATATGACGTCCACGTCGGGCCTGATCGGCAATTTCGGACAGGCCAATTACTGCGCCTCCAAGCTCGGCGTCGTCGGCCTGTCCAAGGCGATCGCGATGGACATGCAACGCTTCAACGTCGCGTCCAACTGCATCGCCCCCTTCGCCTGGACGCGCATGGTCGGAACGATCCCCACCGACACGCCCGAGCAGCAGAAGCGCGTCGAGGGGCTGAAGACGATGCTGCCGGAGAAGATTGCACCCTTCGTCGTGGCGCTGCTCAGCGAGGATGGCCGCAAGTCCGTGAGCGGGCAGATCTTCGGCGTGCGCAACAACGAGATCTATTTCTTCAGCCAGAACCGGCCGGTGCGAACCGCGCACACGGTCGAGGGCTGGACGCCCGCGAGCGTGATCGATCGCGTCTTCCCGATGCTGAAGCCGTCGTTCTATCCGCTCGAGAAGTCGGGCGACGTCTTCTCCTGGGCGCCCGTCTAGCCGGAGCGGCCCGATGCCGTTCGATCACGCCTTCCTGACGTCGTACAATTTCGAGCCGACGCGGCACGCCTATACCGAGCGCGACGTCATCCTCTACGCGCTCGGGCTCGGGCTCGGCGCGCGGCCGACCGACCCGACGCATCTCCAGTTCACCTATGAGAAGGGCCTCAAGGTCCTGCCGACCATGGCCGTGGTGCTGGCCCACCCCGGCCGGTGGACGGACAATCCCGATCTCGGCATCGATTCGGTCCGGATGCTGCACGGCGAGCAGGGGCTGACGCTCCATCGCCCCGTCCCGGTCAAGGGCGAGGTGCTCGGGATCTCGCGGATCCGCGAGGTCATCGACCGCGGCCCCGAGAAGGGCGCCGTCCTCTATTACGAGCGCGAGATCATCGACGCCGCCGACAACAGGCCGATCGCCACCGTGCGGCAGACCCTCGTGTGCCGCGGCAACAGCGGCTGCGGCGGGCCGGAGAGCCGGATGGCGCCGCCTCACGCGATGCCGGGCCGCACCGCCGACATCGTGTTCGAGGTGGCGACGCTGCCGCAGATGGCGCTGATCTACCGCCTTTCCGGGGACATGAACCCGCTCCACGTCGATCCGGATTTCGCGGCGAAGGCCGGGTTTGCGCGGCCCATTCTGCACGGGCTTGCGACCTACGGGCTCGGCGGAAGGGCGGTCATCGAGACGGTCTGCGACGGCGATCCGTCGCGGCTCCGATCCTTCGACGTCCGGTTCACGGCCCCGGCCCTGCCGGGCGATACGATCCGCGTGCAGCTCTGGGTCGACGGCGGCACGGTCTCGGTGCGGGCCGTCGCGGTTGAGCGGGACATCGTGGTGATGGATAACGGTCGGGCCGAGATCACAACCGGCGTCTGATCCCAAACACCACCACGGGGAGCGAAGCCATGCGCAAGGCGGACAAGGTCATCATCAGCTGCGCCGTGACGGGCTCGATCCACACCCCGACCATGTCCGACGCGCTGCCGATCACCCCCGGCGAGATCGCCGAGCAGTCGATCGCCGCGGCCGAGGCGGGCGCCGCGATCATCCATCTCCATGCGCGCGACCCGGTCGACGGCAGGCCGTCGCCCAGCGCCGAGCTGTTCATGGAATTCCTGCCGCGCATCAAGCAGTCATCGGATGTGGTGCTCAACATCACCACCGGCGGCGGGCTCGGCATGACGCTCGACCAGCGGCTAGAGGCGGCGAGGCGCGCCAGTCCCGAGGTGACCTCGCTCAACATGGGCTCGATGAATTTCGGGATCTTCGGCGCCGCCGAGAAGATCGCACAGTTCAAGCACGACTGGGAGCGGCCCTATCTCGAGTCGACGCGCGACTTCATCCTGAAGAACACCTTCGCCGACATCGAGACGGTGATCCGCGATCTCGGCCACGGCCACGGCGTCAAATTCGAGTACGAATGCTACGACGTCGGCCACCTCTACAACCTGGCCTATTTCGTCGACCGCAAGCTGGTCGAGCCGCCCTTCTTCGTCCAGTCCATCTTCGGGATCCTGGGCGGCATCGGGGCGGATCCGGAGAACCTCACCCACATGAAGCTGATCGCCGACAAGCTGTTCGGCGACGACTACCACCTGTCGGTGCTGGCCGCCGGCCGCCACCAGATGCGCTTCGTCACCCAGAGCGCGCTGCTCGGCGGCAATGTCCGCGTCGGGCTGGAGGACAGCCTCTATCTCGGCAAGGGACAGATGGCGAAGAACAACGCCGAGCAGGTCGCCAAGATCAAGCGCATCCTCGGCGAGCTGTCGCTGGAGGTAGCGACCCCCGCCGAGGCGCGGCGGATGCTGGGCCTCAAGGGCGGCGACAACGTCGGGTTCTGAGCGGCTCTAAGAGTCCAACCGGAGATGAATCTTTTCATGCCAATGGGTTATCGTCATTCCCGCGAAGGCGGGATTCCAGTGCCGCAAGCGCCGGCGCCCGGGACTCTGGATCCCCGCCTTCGCGGGGATGACGGAAAAGCCTTCTATAACAAAGATATATTGTCGGTCCGCCTCTAAGATGATGCCCCGCATCCGCGTCAGTCCTCCCTCTCCGCCCCTTTGGGGGGGAGAGGGTCGGGGTGAGGTGGGGATAGGCACGGAGCGTCGGCACGAACCCACCTCACCCTCCCGCTGCGCGGGCCCCTCCCTCTCCGCCCTGAAGGGCAGGAGA
>DATGFU010000597.1:0-3472 GCA_035308865.1 Allostellaceae bacterium
GCGATGGGCAGCTCCGCTCGACGATCGTGGCGCCGGCCTGCAACAGGCGGGAGAGCGCTGCGGCGAAGGCAGTCGCGACAGCGCCGTCGAGCGACTCGGTCAGCTGACTTCCCTCCGGCACCAGGAAGCGGAGACCGCCGATCGGGAGGTCGATCGGCGGAAGCGGCGCCTCGCCCGCCATCACGGCGTCGAGCAAGGCGCAGCACGCCACCGAACTCGCCAGCGGCCCCACCGAATCGAGCGACGGTGAGAGCGGAAAGGCACGCTCGCGCGGAACCCGGCGCTGGGTCGGCTTGAATCCCGTGATGCCGCAGAATGCGGCGGGGATCCGGACCGAGCCGCCGGTATCGGTGCCGATCGAAGCGGCAGAAAATCCATAAGGTCCGGCAACGCCCGCACCGGAGGACGAGCCACCGGGAATGCGAGCCGGGTCGTGCGGATTGGCCGGCGTCCCGTAATGCGGGTTGAGACCGAGCCCGGAATAGGCGAACTCGGTCATGTTGGTGCGGCCGATAATGACGGCGCCCGCCGCGCGCAGGCGTGCCACGACCGGGGCGTCGGCCGCTGCCGGCGGCGCATCGGCGAGGGCACGCGATCCCGCCGTCGTCGTCTCGCCGGCGACGTCGAAGAGATCCTTGACCGAAATCGGAATGCCGTCGAGCGGACCGAGCGGCCGCCGCTCTGCCCAGCGGCGGTCCGATTCGATCGCCGCCTGCGCGGCGGCCTCCGAGTAGACCTTGATGAAGGCGCGAACGCCTTCGCCGGCCAGATCGGCGATCCGGTCGACGCAGGCGGCGGTCAGCGCCGACGCTGTCGTGCGTCCGGCAGCCAGGTCGGCGGCGAGCGCCGCAAGCGTGGGCGGTGACCGGTCCATCGCGCCGTCCTCCTCTCAGGTGAACGGCGCAAGCTTAGCGGCCGTAACGCCGCGGATATACCCCCGGACTATCTCCCGCGCTACTCGTAGCGGAGCGCCAGCGCCGGGTGCGAGCGCGCGACCTGGACCGCATGCGTCGCCGTCGTGCCGATCGCGATCGCGAGGGCGGCGCCGGCGGCCGCGACGAAGAGCAGCGGATCGAGATCGACCCGGCCGGCGAAGCCGTCGAGCCAACGCCGCATCACCACCCAGGCGACCGGCCAGGCGAGCAGCGTCGCCAGCAGGACCGGCAGCGCGAACTGCCAGATCAGCAGGCCGGCCACGTCAACCGTGGAGGCGCCCAGCGCCTTGCGGATGCCGATCTCCTTGGTCCGCCGCTCGGCGGTGAAGGCCGAGAGGCCGAAAAGCCCGAGGCAGGCGATCACCACCGTGATCGCGGCGAAGCCGGCGAAGATCTCGCCCTGGCGGGTGATCTCCAGATAGAGCCGCTCGATGCGCTCGTCGAGAAAGGCACGCCGGATCGGCCGGTCGGGGACGAGCTCGGCCCAGGTCCGGTCGATCGCCGCGACGGTGTCGGCGACCCGATCGGCGGCGATCTTGACGCTGACATTGCCGTAGGCATCGGGCGAGATGAAGAATGCGGTGGGCTCGGCCGCCTCGCGCACCGATTTCAGCGGCATGTCGGGCACGATGCCGATGATCTCGGATGCGTCGAGCTTTTCCAGCCTGATGTGCTGCCCGACGGCGGCGGCGGGAGAGCCGAGGCCGAGCGAGCGGACCGCCGCCTCGTTCAGCATGACGGCCGGCGCCTTTGCCGCGGCGTCGCCCGGTCGGTCGCGCGAGATCAGGCGTCCGGCCACCGCCTTCAGCCCGTAGAGCGGGAAGAAGTCCGGGTCGGCGCCCACCATCGACAGCGTCCGGATCGTCGTGCTTGGATGCTCGGGCAGTTCGACCGTGTCGATGCTCGTCGAGTAGTCGGTCGGCACGCTGAACGAGGCGGCGACCAAGCGCACGCCGGGAAGCGCGGCGAGGCGGTCGCGCAAGGTCTCGAGCGTGGTCCGCGGGAACGGCGCGCCGAGATTGGAGACGACCAGGATCGGATCGGTGCCGAGATCGAGCGACTGGCGCAAGGCGAACTCGGTCTGGCGATGGATGACCAGCGTCGCGATGATGAGCCCGATCGAGACGGCGAATTGCAGCACGACCAGCACACGCCGCAGCCGGCCGCCGCCGACCGGCACGCCGCGGGTCTTGAGGACGTCGACCGGCCTGAGGCCCGAAAGGACAAGCGCGGGATAGAGCCCGGCTGCGATCCCGACGCCGAGGCCGAGCGCCAGCAGCGCCGCCGCTGTCGCCGGCTCCTGCCAGTAGGCGAAGCGCATGGTCTTGTCGAGGAAGCCGTTGAGCTTGGGCAGCGCCAGCTCGACCGCCGCGACGGCGAAGATCATGGCGATACCGGCGGCGGCGATCGTCTCGGCGATGAACTGCAGGACCAGCTGGGAGCGTGCGGCACCCGCGACCTTGCGCACGCCGATCTCGACCGCGCGCCGTCCGGCGCGGGCGGTGAGCAGCGTGACGAAGTTCACCCCGGCGACGGCGAGCACGAGGAGGCCGACAATGCCCAGCGCCCACAGCATCTGCGGGTCGCCGCGCGGCTTCTCCTCGAAGGCGGAGTGGTTGAAGAGGTGGATATCGGCGATGTTCTGGATCTCGATCGCCGGGCGGACGATGTCGGCATCCTCGGGCTTGTCGATAGCGCCGGTCTGAAGGGCGAGCGGAATGAACCGGTCCTGGACAAAGCCGGGAAGCCGCGCCGCGACCTCGGCCGGCGCAGCACCCGGCTTCAGCCGGACATAGGTCGCATAGGGGCCCTGGAACATCTTGGGCTCCTTGTCGTTCCGCGCGATATCGCTGAACGGCGCCTTAGCGGAGACCAGGATCTTGATGTCGAGATGCGTGTTGCCCGGCAGGTCCGCGAGGATCGCTGTGACGCGCATCGGGTGGTGGGCGATCTCCAGCACCTGTCCGAGCACGGGCTTGTCGCCGAGCCACTTGTGCGCGGCGGTCTCGGTCAGCACGACCGCATCCGGCGCCTGGAGCGCGGTGGCGGCGTCGCCCGCCACGAGCGGCAGCCGCACGATCGTCAGGAAATTCGGATCGGCGTCATAGATCTTGTCGGTTTCCTCGATCGCCCCATGCCGGATGCCGAGGATCTCGTGCCGCATGCGGGCGATCGCCTCGATTTCCGGAACGTCGGCCGCGAGATACTGGGCGAACGGCGCGTCGAGGCCGGGGATCACGATCAGGCCGCGGCCGGGGATGTCGAGCTGCTCCGTCAGCCGGTAGACGCGGTCGTGATCCGGGAGGAACCGGTCATAGGTCAGCTCGTCCCTCAGATAGAGCCCGATCGCGATCGCCACCGCGAAGCCCAGCGCCAGGCCGAGCACATTGATCAGGCTGTGCAGCCGGTCGCGGGCGGCGTTGCGCCAGGCGGCGGCGAGGCAGTTGCGGAACATCGGCGTCTCCTATTCGTAGCGCAAAGCCGCGACCGGACGGGCGCGGGCGACCTGCACGGCGTGGAATGCGGTCGTCGCCGCC
>DATGFU010000598.1:0-13832 GCA_035308865.1 Allostellaceae bacterium
CGTTCTGTACCGTCGAGTTCTTCATGGTAGGCGAGCTGCCGCCATCGTCCGGTTCGAACTAGGAGCGCTGCCATGACCAGATTGCGTTCCGCTCTCGGCTGCGTCCTCGCCCTCGGCTTCGCGACCGGCGCCATGGCTCAGTCGACGCCCCAGGCGAGCGTCTACGCCGGATTGCTTTACGTCACCAGCGTCGTGGCGCCGTCCGACGTGACCTGCTCGAGCAGCGACCCGACCGTCGGCACCTCCACCATCGCCCACCTCAACAACTCCTCTGCGACCGAATTCACGTTTGCATTCTACAGCGTGAATGCGGCCATTGCCTGGTCTTTGCCCTGGACGACACAGGGGACGATCCCAACTTCCGGGACGCTGACCCAGGTGGCCGAGATCCATGGCGGCACCACCGTCTCCTCGAGCACGACGTACAGCTATACGGCAACCTCGACGGCAATCACGGTGCTCGATCCGACGACCGGCGTAATCTCCTTCACCCTCACGATCATCGAGGCCGACACCTGCCAGGTCACTATTTCCGGCGTATTCGCGCCGACACCGTCATCCACGGGGGGCTGAGGGAAGCTCCCGCCTCTCGGTCGGCGCGCGTCAGCCGATCGAGAGGCTCATGGCGTAGCCGCGGCACGAGGCGGTGTCGGGGTCGCGCATCTGAAATGCGGCGCCGGAGACGTCCTCGACGCCGTCGAACCGGCCGCCCTGGCGCGCCCGCATCGTCAGTTCGTTGAGCGGGCACCGACGACCGGCTCTCAGCCCTCGGGCTCACGCTCCGCTTCGCCCGTTCCTGACCCGGGCAGCCGGGTCGGCTCAACGGCGGATTCTTCGCCATCTTTGCCGGCCTGCCCCGACCCGCGAGCCCGGTTCGCCCAGTGTCGGCTTCCTGACGTGTATGCCGCGAAGCGGACAGTCTGCTTCCGGCCAAAAGCGGACCGGCAGTCGTCGCCGGATGCTTCGGCCCGATTTTCTCCGCCAAGCCCGGGGTCAGGTTATTGCCAGCCCACCGTCTGTTGCACCGACCCCATCCCTCACCGCTTCAAAAACCGGTCATACCACTCCCCATACTCCTTCAGCCGGAACTCCAGATAGCTCGGCACCGTCAGCTCGTGATGCTGCTTGGGGAAACGGATGAGCCGGGTCGGCACGTCGCGCGAGCGCAGCGCCTGGTACATCTGCTCCGCCCCGCCGCAGGGCACGTTGAGGTCGTCGCCGGCGCACAGGAAAAGCGTCGGCGTCGCGATCCGGTCGGCGTGGAGGAACGGGTAGCTGAGGCGGAGATAGGTATCCGTGTCGTGCCACGGCGTGCCCAGCTCGGTCTCGTAGTCGCGGGAATATTCGTCCATCCCGTACATGCCGAGCACGTTGCCGCTGCCGGCGCCGGCGATCGCGGCCTTGAAGCGGCGGTCGCTGGCGATGACGTAGTCGGTGAGGATGCCGCCATAGCTCCAGCCGCCGACGCCCAGCCGGTCGGGATCGACGATGCCGGCGGCGACCGCGTGATCGACGCCGGCCAGCACGTCGGCGACATCCACATGCCCCCAATCGGCGCGGATTGCGTTGGCGAAGGCGTAGCCGCGGCCGGAGCTGCCGCGCGGGTTCATCGCCACCACCGCATAGCCCTGGGCCGCGAAATACTGCCAGTCGAACATGAACTCGTGGCTGAACTGGTAGACCGGCCCGCCATGCACACGGAGGATGGTGGGGTAGCGCTTGCCCGAAGCCGCGCCGGCCGGGCGGACCAGCAGGCCGTGGATCTCAGTCCCGTCCGGCGAGCGCGCGGTGAAGTCCTCGTCGGGCTGGACCGCGACGCCGGCGCGCCAGTCGTCGTTCATGTGCGAGATCGGCCGCAGGGCCCGCTCGACCGCGAAGAGCTCGTAGGGCGCCGTCTCGTCGTTGCCCAGCACGACGATGTGATCGCCGCTTATGTCGAACTCGCTGTCGTAGCGGTGCGGCGGCGTCAGGTAGTCGATCTTGCCGGTGGCGGCGTCGATCCGGGCCAGCCGCACGTCTTCCGCCTGCTCGATCCTTGCGTAGATCGATTCGCCGTCCGCCGCCCAGCGCGGCTGGAAGAAGTTGCGGTCGATCGGCGCCGGCTGGACGGCATGGCGCGACGCCAAATCGATCACGGTGAGCTGCCACGGCGTGTATTCGAGATCGCCGCCCTGCAGATAAGCGATGCGCTTGCCGTCCGGCGACCAGTCGGGACGCGACAGCCAGTCCGGATCGTCGTCCGGGCCGGGGAAGGTGGTGACCTGCCGCTCCGCGCCGCCGGGCCTGGCCTCGACCGTCCAGATGTCGAAATTCTCGCGGCGGTCGGCATCGTCGCCGCGCTTGGTGACGAAGGCGATCTGCGCGCCGTCCGGCGACCAGGCGGGCAGCCATTCGTCGTGCGGGCCGGGGGTCAGGACCTTGGGCTGCGCGTCGGCGAGGTCGGCCATGTAGAGGTGGTGCCGCCGGTCGTTCATCAGCCCTTCGTCGTCGTCCATGAACAGGAAGCGCTCGGTGACGAAAGGCGGCTCGGGATGGTCCTTCGCGACCTTCGGCTTCGGGTCCCCCGCGATCAGCGCCAGGCGTTTGCCGTCGGGCGACAGGGCAAAATCGCTGACGCCCTCCTCGATATGCGTGACCTGCCGCGCCGCGCCGCCGGCGAGCGGGCGGGCCCAGACCTGGCCGATCTCGTCGTCGCCGGTCTCGGCGAGATAGACGAGCGCCGAACCGTCCGGCGTCCAGCGGGCATGCGATTCCGAGGAGTCGCCCGTGGTGAGCTGGTGGCGCTGGGTGCCGTCGTAGCGCACCAGCCAGATCCGGCTGACCGTCGCATCCTTGGCGAGATCGTGCGTCGCGGCGGTATAGGCGACCCAGCTTCCGTCCGGCGACAGGGCCGGCTCGGCCAGGTCGGCGATCTTGTGGATGTCGGCGAGCGTGACCGGCGCCCGCTCGGCCTGGGCCGCGCCGGCGAGCAGCAGGGTCAGGAGTGCGACCCTCACGGATGCCTCCGGATCAGGCCTTCGATGAAGGGATTGAGCGTGTCGTGGGTGTGGCCGTACCACGAGCCGTGGCCCATGCCGTCGAGCAGGTGGTACTCGGCGCCGGGAATGAGCTTCGCCACCTCCTCGCCATCCTGCGGCGGCGCTTCGACATCCTCGGCGAAGGCGACGACATGCACCGGCACCTTGACCGAAGGCAGAAGGGCGCGCTGGTCGAAGCGCAGCGAGGCGTCCCATTGCGGCACCAGCGAGTTCTCGTTCTCGCCGGTGTCGATCCAGTCCAGCAGGTAGGATTTGAGCTTCGGCCAGAGCTCCCGGTCGCCGAGCGCGCGGGCCGGGTAGAGCATGGCGGCGTAGTGGATGACCCCCATCATCCCGTCGAGCCTTCCGCCGTGGCGGCGGAACTCGATCTCGGCCTCCTGGTAGTCCCAGCCCCAGCCGGTGCTCCAGGCACCCGTCCCCATCACCACGGCGCAGCGGACGATGTCGGGATCGTCGATGCAGACCTGCTGCACGATCGCCGAGCCGAGCGAGCTGCTGACGAAGGCGACGGGCGGCCGGCACACGGCGCGCACCAGCTCCGCCGCGTCGCGCGCGAAATCGGCGACGGTCCAGGGCATGGGCCGGTCGCACCGCGTGTTGCCGATGCCGCGATTGTCGTAGGTCGTGCTGCGGAAATTGGGATCGAAATGCGGCGTCTGAAAGCGCCGCCAGTCCTTGCCGGCCGAGCCGCCGCCGGCGACCCAGATGATGTCCGGCCCGGCGCCGCTCTGCTCGTAGTCGAGCGCCGCGTCGGAGCCCGTGAAAATCGGCATGGTCGTCCCCCCTGGTTGGGCACGACCATAGCGGGAGCGCTTATCGACGCTCAAGCGCTGGGCGAGGCTGGCCCGAGAACGCTGAAGCGGGTTCGCCCCGCCCTGTCCTCCCCCGCTTCGCGAGCGGGAGAGGACTGGCGGGGAGGTCCCAGGCAGTCAAAGGCTTCAGTGCGGCAGCGCGGCCTGCTGGATGGTCACGGTGCCGAAGGAGCGGCTCGCCGGCGCGGTCGAAAGCCGGGCGATGAAGTCGTGCTCGGGGTCGTACGAGACCGCGTAATCGGTCGGTTGCGCCGCGGGAACCGAGCCGTTCGCCAGGCGGGCGATGAAATCCTGCTCCGGGTTGCCGCCGAGCTTGACGTTGCTGGGCTGCGCCGCGGGCTGCGAGGCATTGGCGAGGTGCTGGATGAAGCTCTCGGCGGCCTCGTCGCCGGCATAGGCCGGGACGGCGGCGACGGCGGCAACCAGGGCGGCGGCGATCAGCGTGGTGCGAAACATGGGAACTCTCCTCCGTTGGACGACGTCTTGGCTTCGGGGATCGAGGTCTTTCGTGACGTTCGTCATGAAAATAAACATGACGGACGACATGATAAATGTCAAGCTGGGCGTCGGCCGGGTGATTTTGCCGGTTGCAGAGCGGCAACCCCTTGGCAAACTGCGAAAACCCGATTATATGATCGATGACGATCGTCATGATTAAACCGGGAGGCAGCCATGCGGCTGACCAAGGCACAGCGGGACGAGAACCACGAGCGCATCCTCCGCGTCGCGGCCAGGCTCTTTCGCGAGAAGGGAATCGACGGCGTCGGCATCGACGAGATCATGGCGACGGCCGGCCTCACGCACGGCGCGTTCTACGGCCACTTCCCGTCGAAGACCGCGCTCGCGGGCGCGGCCGCGGTCAAGGCGATGACCGAATCCGCCACCGGGCTCTTCGACACGCCCGAGGAGGCCGAATCGGCCGACTTCACCGAGTATGCGAAGCGCTACCTGACGCAGCAGCACCGCGACCATCCCGGCCGCGGCTGCGGGGTTGCCGGCCTGGCGGTCGACGTCGCCCGCCAGGGACCCGAGGCACAGGCCGCCTTCGCCGGCGAGCTCGGCACGCTGCTCGATCGTTCGGCCGCACGGCTGCCGGGGGACCGGGACGCGGCGCGGCAATCGGCGATCGTCAACCTGGCGACGCTGGTCGGCGCCCTGGTCATGGCGCGCGCCGCCGGCAAGGCGAAGCTCTCGGACGAGATCCTGACCACCGCCCGCGACTGGCTGACCAAGGACGAGGCGGCGTAGGCGGCGCTGGTGTTCTGACTTTAACGGACGGCTCTCTCCGTTTCCCCGATCGTCATGGCCGGACCTGTTCCGGCCATCCACGTCGGGCCGCATCGCTGCTGCACGACGTGGGTCAGCCTGTCATGGGTCGGAGTTTGTTACGCGCTCTCGATCAGGGTCATGCGCTCTGCCTCTTCGCTGGCGCGACTCCTCACGCATTCGTTGCACACAACACCCTTCTACCGCATCCTGCTATGGGATTTCGGTAGCGAGACGGCCAAGCTCGCTGGGGCGGGGGATCATGAAACTCGGAAGACAATTGCCGCCGATCGGGCTGGCTTCAGGTTGGTCGATCGCGATCGGGGCCGTGGCCTGCTGGGCGGCCACAGCGCATGCGGCGGATCCCGTCAAAATCGGCGTGATTGCCGAGATGCAAGCCGTAGCCGGCTCGTCGATTGCGCCGGCCGCCCAGCTCGCTGCCGAGGAGATCAATGCCAAGGGCGGCATAGACGGAAGGACGATCGAGATCGTCGTCTATGACGACCACTCCTCCGCAGCCGAGGCGGTCCGGGCCTTTCAACGCGCGGTCTCTGAAGACAAGGTCAACGTGGTGATCGCCAGCTATCTCAGCGAGGTGGCTCTGGCGTTGGAGCCATGGGCGGCGCGGCTGAAAACCGTCATGATCACGCCCGGTGCCAGCTCCGACGCGATCACGGAGAACATCGCCAAAGACTACGAACAGAACAGATACACGTTCCACGGCTACTGGACCTCGACTGCGAGCGCCCAAAGGGTCTGCGATAACGCCAAGCAATTGCTTGTCGATCCGTTCAAGATGACCAGCGCGGTGATCTTCAGCGAGGACGCGGCCTGGACAAAGCCACTGGACGAGGCATTGCTGACCTGCCTGCCTCATATCGGGCTCAAGGTTCTCGACCACATCCGATTCTCGCCCGACACCACCGACTTCACGCCGATCTTCAACAAGATCGAAGGCCTGCAGCCCGACGTCATCATCACAGGCATCTCGCATGTCGGCGTGCAGCCGACCGTGCAATGGAAGAACCAGCAAGTCCCGATCCCGATGTTCGGGCTCTCGGTTCAAGCGACCAACTCGGACTTCTGGCAGGACACTAACGGCGCGGCCGATGGCGTGATCTACGGTGCCATCGCCGGTCCGGAAGTCGCGATCACGCCGAAGACCGTCCCCTTCGTCGAAGCCTTCCAGAAGAGGAGCGGTCATGTGCCGTCCAACGCCGGCTTCAACGCCTACGATGAGGTCTATTATTTGGCCGATGCCATCCATCGTGTGGGCTCGACCGACAGCGACGAGCTGGTGACCGCACTGGAGGCAACCGACTACATCGGAACTATCGGCCGGCTACAGTTCCTGCCCAAGGGCGACCCGCATGTTCACGGCATCAGAGTGGGCACGGGGTTCGTTACCGGCCTGATGCTGCAATGGCAGAACGGCAAGCAGGTGGCGCTCTGGCCAAAGGAGATCGCCAACGGACAGCTCACTTTCCCTGCGTTCGTCAAGTTGCCCGGAAAGTGACCATCGGGGTTTTGACGCCGGTCAGCCCCCAATGCTCGTCTGGCAGATCCTGATCGACGGCTTTGCGGTCGGCGCGCTCTACGCGCTGGGCGCGACGGGCTTCACGCTGATCTTCGGCGTCTCCGGTGTGCTCAATTTGTCCCACGGCGCCATCATGGTGGCCTCGGCGGTCGCCGCCTGGGCGGTGACCAGCCTGTTGCACGGCGGCCCCTATGTCGCCGCGCTGGCCGGAATCGCAATCGGCATGGCGCTGTCCTTCCTGACCTATTTCTTGGCGGTTCGGCCGATCCAAGGCTCGCGTCAGATCGCCGAAGCGGAAAAGGAGATCTTCATCCTGACCGCGACACTCCTCTTCGGTATAATTATCCAGGAGGCGATCGCCTATCAGTTCACCAACAACGCCAAGACGGTCCTGCCGATCATCGACGGTGTGGTGACCGTGCTCGGGGTGCGTACGCCGACCAACGAGTATTTCACGGCGGCGACCTGCTGGGTGGCGATCGGGCTGCTCTGGCTCCTGGTCAACCGGACCCGTCGCGGCAAGGCAGTGCTGGCCGCCTCGATGAATCCGCGCGGCGTCACGCTGCTCGGCTTCGAGCTCTCGAGCATCTATCTGGCCGTCTGGGGGGTCTATGGCTTTCTGACCGGTACGGCCGGCGTGCTGCTCGGCATGTTCCTGGGTGTCAGTTCCTACAGCGTCGGCCCGCTGACGGCGAGCGCGTTTTCGATCGTCGTGCTGGGCGGGCTCGGCAGCGTCTCGGGCTCGCTGGTCGCCGCCTATGTCGTCGGTTACCTGGAGACGGCCACCGCCTATCTCATATCCCCGGAATATCGCACCATACCGTCGTTGCTGCTCCTGGTCGTCGTCATGTACTTGCGGCCACATGGCCTGTTCGGAAGACGGTGAGGCGGTGCGCTCGTTCGTCTCCTCCCGTTTGTTCTGGCTAATTGCCGCGATCCTGGTGGTCGCCTCGGTGCTGCCGCTCTGGGTTTCCGGCTATGTGCTCGGGCTGCTGACCGTCGCCTACTACACCGCCGTCTTCGCCATGTCGTGGGACCTGCTGTTCGGTTTCGCCGGCGAGGTGAATTTCGGGCCGACCTTCCTGATCGGACTGGGCGCCTATGCGGCCGGCATTCTCGACAGCCGGTTCTCGCCCGGCTTGTCGATCTGGTGGTGCATCCTGGGAGGAGCCGCGTGCGCCGTGATCGGCGGCTTCGTGCTGGCGCTGCCGGCCTTGCGGGTGAGCGGGCCCTATTTCGGCCTGACGACGCTGGTCGCGGTACTCATGTTGCAGAACTTCGTCGTTGTCTTTGCCGACCTGACGGGCGGCGAGATCGGGTTGTCCGTGCCCGATGTCATCACCGTAGATCCGAAGCTGAACTACCTCTTCGCATTCAGCTTCATGCTGGTCGCGGGCGGCATCCTGTTTGGCTTGTCACGCTCTGCCGTCGGGCTGATCCTGCAGGCGAGCGGCCAGGATGCCGTGCAGGCGGCCGCGCTCGGTTTCAATGTCACCAAGCACAAGTTGTTTGCCTTCACGGTGAGCGCCTTCTTTTCCGGCCTCGCCGGTGCCCTCATGGTGTTCTATATGGGCACTGCGTCGGTCGGCACCTTCATCGACGTGGCAATCGCGGTGCAGATCATCATCGCGGCGGTGCTGGGCGGGCGGCGCACGGTCCTGGGGGCGGCGATCGGGGCTACCTTTCTCATCGTCATGGGCGAGGCGCTGCGACCCCTCGGTGAGCTGGCGACCCTCGTCGTCTCGGTGGTAGCCCTTCTGGTCATCCTGCTGTTTCCCAACGGTTTCCTCGGCATGCTCGGCGGAGCGCGCGGGTGAGCGAGGCCCCGATGCTCGAAGTGAGCGGCCTCACCCGGCGGTTCGGCGGGCTGGTCGCGGTCAAGGACTTGGAATTCACGGTTCAGCCCGGCGAGATCCTCGGCCTGATAGGCCCGAACGGCTCCGGCAAATCGACTGTGATGAAGATGATCATGGGCGTGGTGCGACCGACCAGCGGCTCGATCAAGCTCGACGGCATCGAACTGGCGGGGTTGCCCGCCCACAAGATCGCCCGACGGGGCGTGGGATTGGTATTCCAGCATTCGCGGCCGCTCAACCGGCAGACGGTTCTTGAGAACATCAAGATAGCGTTGCTGCCGGACAGTCTGATTTCCTTGTTTGCCCATCCGGAAGTGGACGGCAAGGCACGGGCGATCGCCGAGCGGACTGGCTTGGCTCATCTCCTCGACCGCAAGCCGCCGAGTCTCGCCTTTGCCGATCTCCGCCGCCTGGAACTCGCCAAGGCGGTGGCCCGCCATCCCAAGCTGGTGCTGGTCGATGAGCCATTCGCTGGCCTCACGGCCTCCGAGGTCGGGCAGTTCTCGGCACTGATCAAGGAATTCCGAGACGAAGGCCGGTCGGTGCTTCTCGTTGATCACAACGTCAAGGGCGTCTCCGCGCTCGTCGACCGCGTTCTTGCGCTTTATCTGGGCGAGCGGATCGCCGAGGGTTCAGCTGCCGAGGTGATGCGTGACGAGACCGTTCGCCGGGTCTATCTCGGCGGCGCACTGACCGGCGGTGCCCGGGCGAAGCGATCCATCGGCGCCGCTGCCCCTGGCTTGGCGGTGGAGAACGTCAGCGTGCTCTACGGCAAGGCCCAGGCGCTGCAAGGTATCTCGCTCCACGTTCGGCAAGGCGAGTTCGTGTCCCTGGTGGGACTGAACGGCGCCGGCAAGACCACGCTCTTCAACGCCATCTCAGGCTTGGTGCCCTACTCTGGTGAGATCCGCTGGAACGCCGAGACGCTGGCGGGCCGAAGCCCCGCGGCAATCGCACGCGGCGGCATCGTGCAATGCCCTGAGACGCGCGAGCTCTTCGGCGGCATGAACGTGCGCGAAAACCTCGATCTCGGCGGCGACCATCTGAAACCCGCCGAGCGCGCCGGGCGGCTCGACTGGCTCTTCGAGCTGTTTCCAATCCTGAGAGACCGTCAGTCCCAGATCGCCCGCACCCTGAGCGGCGGCGAACAGCAGATGCTGGCAATTGCCCGCGCCCTGGCGATGAAGCCCAAACTGCTGATCCTCGACGAGCCGACCTTGGGCCTCGCGCCGGTTATTTTGGAGACGCTGTCGAAGGCTCTGGAGCGTCTACGCAGCGAGTCGGCGATCACCGTTCTGCTCGGGGAGCAGAATATAGCTTTCGCACTGCCCCACGCCGACCGCGTCTACGTGCTGGATCACGCCAAGATCGCCTGGGAAGGACCGCCGGGCCGCTTCGAGGAGGAGGCGGCACGGCACTATCTGTGAGCGGCCCTTCGGTCGTCGGGCTTCGATCTGGTACGCATTGCGCTGCCGGGTGACGATCCCGGTCTCAGGGTTGCGTCAACGGCGGCCCGCCGCCCATCGGCACGACCCGCGTCTCCTTGCCCACCCGCAGGACGAAGCTCGTGCGCGTGTCCTTGACGCCCGGCATGCGCAGCAGGGTCTTCATGGCGAACTCGCTGTAGGACTCGAGGTCCGGCACGCGGATGCGGAGAAGGTAGTCGATGTCGCCGGTCAGCACGTAGAACGCCACCACCTCGGGGCAGGCCTGTACCGCCCGCTCGAATCCCAGCACGTCGTCCTCGGCATGGTCGCGCAGGCTGACCTGCACGATGGCGTCGAGCCCGAGGCCCACGCGCCCCGGGTCGACGATCGCGCCGTAGCCCGTGATCACGCCTTCCTCCTCCAGCCGCTTGACGCGGCGCAGGCAGGGGGTGGCCGAGAGCCCGACCTGCTCGGCCAGGGCAACGATGGCGATGCGGCCGTCGCGCTGCAGGATGTCGAGAATCCGCCGGTCGATGGCGTCGATCTCAACAGGTGGTGATTTCATCTATATGGACGCTCCCCAAGAAGGGAATACGCCATATAATCGGCTTCGGACAAGCTAATTTAGCGGGATTCTCTCCGGTTTCCTAGTGTAACCTGCGCGCTAGCTGCAGCCCTCGACGGAGCCCCCGCATGAGCGCCGCCCTCGCCCGCCGCGCCGAGCCGCGCGTCGAACCGGTCTTCGACTGGCGGCGGATCGCCTACTTGCTCCATGTCTCGCGCGCGCTGGACGCGCTCGAGGAGACGGTTCTCGTCCCCGAGAAGAAGATCTTCTACCAGTTCTCGGCGCGCGGCCACGACCTGGCGCAGATCATGCTGGGCACGCTTCTGACCGAGACGCGGGACGCGGTCTGCGGCTACTACCGCTCGCGGCCGATCCTGCTGGCGCTCGGCGTCGATCTTGTGGACGCGCTGGGCTCGTCGATGGCCCGCGCGGGCGGCTATTCCGACGGCCGCGACATCGGCGCGGTGTTCAACCATCCGGGCACGGACGGGCCGTCGGCGCTGCCGATGTGCGGCGGCGTCGGCACCCAGTACACGCCGTCGATCGGCTGGGCCCAGGCGCTGGAATACCGCCGCACCGTGCTGCACGACCGCGAGTGCGAGCGCGCCGTCGCGGTCATGCTCGGCGGCGACGCCTCGGTCGCGACCAACGGGTTCTGGTCGGCGCTGACCATCGCCACCACGCTGCTTCTGCCGGCGCTGTTCTATGTCGAGGATAACGGCTACGGCATCTCGGTGCCGTCGCTTCTGCAGACGCCGGGCGGCGACATCGCCGCCAATCTCGCGAGCTTCAAGGGCCTGCACGTGCTGTCGGGCGACGGCACCGACCCGGTCGAGGCCGGCGCGCTGATCGACGCGGCGCTGGAGCATGTCCGCGACCGCCACGGCCCCTGCCTGCTGCGGCTGACCGTGCCGCGGCTCGAAGGCCATTCCTTCCAGGACACCCAGACCTACAAGCCGGCCGACGTGATCGCCGCCGAGCGCGCCCGCGACCCGCTGCCCAAGCTCAAGCGCCACCTCGTGCCCGCCGTGCTGACGCCGGCGGAATGGGATGCCATCGCCGCGGAGGCCGACGAGGCAGTGGCGGCCGCGCGGACCGCCGCCGAAGCGCGTCCCGCGGCGGCGCCGGACTCGGTCACCCGCCACGTCTTCGCCGAGCCGGGTGAAATCCAGGCGAAAGGCGGCCAATGGTCCGAAGGGTACCTTTCGCCGGCGGCAAGCGATGCCGCCCGCGGCGCCGGCCCTCGTCTCAACATGGCGACGGCGATCCGCCGCACGCTGGAGCAGGAGCTGGCGGCGAACCCGCGCGTGGTCGTCTTCGGCGAGGACGTCGGGCCGAAGGGCGGCGTCCATGCGGTGACGCTGGGCCTCCAGGAGAAGTTCGGCGCCGCCCGCGTCTTCGATACCAGTCTTTCGGAGGAGGGCATCGTCGGCCGTGCCGTCGGCATGGCGCTGGCCGGGCTGATGCCGGTGCCGGAGATCCAGTTCCGCAAATACGCCGACCCGGCGGTGGAGCAGATCAACGATTGCGGCACCATGCGCTGGCGCACCCGCAACCGCTTCGCCGCGCCGATGGTGCTGCGCATGCCGGTGGGCTTCCTCAGATGCGGCGATCCCTGGCACAGCCAGACCAACGAGGTGCAGTTCGTGCACTCTCCGGGTTGGCAGGTCGCCGTGCCCTCGAATGCGGAGGATGCGGTTGGCCTCCTGCGCGCGGCCTTGCGCGGCAACGACCCGGTGATCTTCCTGGAGCACCGCGCCATGCTGGACGCCGCCTGGGCGCGGCGGCCCTGGCCCGGCGACGATTACGTGCTGCCGTTCGGCCGCGCCCGCTCGGTGCTGGCCGGCGACGACCTCACCATCGTCGCCTGGGGCGCCATGGTCGAGCGCTGCGAGGAGGCGGCGCGCGACCGCTCGGTCGAGCTCATCGACCTGCGCACGCTGATGCCGTGGGACCGCGACGCCGTGCTCTCCTCGGTCCGCCGCACCCGCCGCTGCCTGATCGTCCACGAGGATCTGAAGACCGGCGGGTTCGGTGCCGAGATCGCCGCCACCGTCGCGGACGAGGCCTTCCTCGATCTCGACGCGCCGGTCCGCCGCCTCGCCATGCCCGACATTCCGAGCCCGCACAATCCCGTGCTGCTCGACGCCGCCGTCCCCACCGTCGCCCGCATCCGCGCCGCCATCGACGAGCTGGTCGGGTTCTGACATGGCCGGCCGTCTCTCCCCCGCATGGATTGCCCCTCTCCGCCCTTCAGGGGGGAGAGGGAGGGACCCGCGCAGCGGGAGGGTGAGGTCGGTCGTGCCACCGCTTCGAGCTCTCCCCACCTCGCCCCGACCCTCTCCTCCCCAAGGGGGCGGCGAGGGGGATCTTGGCGCCGGTCGATGACAGCCATGGTCGACCTCCTCGTCCCCGCCGAGCTCGAAGGCACCAAGTCGACCGTCGCCCGCTGGCTGAAGCAGGTCGGGGACTCGGTCACGCTCGACGAGCCGCTCGTCGAGCTGGAGACCGACAAGGTCGCCATGGAGGTGGTGGCGCCTAGCGACGGCAGGCTGGCCGAGATCCTGGCGGCGGAAGGCGCGCCCGCCGCGCCGGGACTGCTGCTCGGCCGCGTCGAGGCCGGCGCGGCGGCAGCGCCGGCTGCCTCGGCCGAGCCCGCGCGCGATTCCTGGGCGCACAGCAAAGGCGCGGGCGCCATCGGCGGCTTCGACCCGGCGCTGCGGCTGTCGCCCGCCGTGCGCAAGCTGCTGCTGGAGCACGGGCTCGATCCGGCAACGATCAAGGGTACCGGCCGGGACGGGCGCATCACGCGCGACGACGTGGCTGCGGCAGCGCGGACGACCCCTCCCCCTGCCCCCCTCCCGCAAGGGGAGGGGGAACCACGCGCCAAGATCTCACCCCCTCCCCTCGCGGGAGGGGGCAAGGGGGAGGGAGCCGCTGCCGGCATCACCTCCGTCCCCCACGACCGGATGCGCCGCGGCATCGCCGAGCACATGGCGCGGTCTCTCGCCACGGCACCGCACGTCACCGCGGTGTTCGAGGCCGACTTCACGGCGATCGCGGCCCATCGCGCCGCCCATAAATCCGGCTTCGAGCGGCAAGGGGCCGCGCTCACCTACACCGCCTATTTCGTGGCGGCCGCGGCGGCGGCGATGCGCGCGGTTCCGGCCGTCAACAGCCAGTTCCACGACGACCGGCTCGACCTCTTCCACGACGTCAATATCGGCATTGGCACGGCGCTCGGCGACAAGGGGCTGGTGGTGCCGGTGATCCGGCGCTGCCAGGACCTGTCGCTGCTCGGCATCGCCGCCCGGCTGACCGAGCTCACCCG
>DATGFU010000599.1:0-7535 GCA_035308865.1 Allostellaceae bacterium
AGCCGCGCGACGAACCGCAAACGCTCGTCCATCACCGAACACTCCTTCCAGGGCATCGACACCTCCCGCCAGGCATGCCTGGCGGGAGGTGTCACCCATGTGTCCGGTACGATCTGTCACCTATGTCTCGGGCCGCTCAGAGGGTTCATACTGGAGACGTGGCGCCGCCTGCCGGCAATGGCTAGGCTGGTAAGGACGAATGGTAGAATGGCTCCGCTGGGGAACCTCATCAAACTGGTCATCTGGGATCTCGATGACACGTTCTGGCGCGGGACGCTCGCAGAGGGCGGCGCAACCAAGGATTCGCGCGCGATCGAGGTCCTGATGACCCTGGCGAGCAGGGGAATCGTCTCCTCCATCTGCTCGAAGAACGCACACGCGCCGGCGAGGGATCTCCTCGAATCCTGGGGAGTTTGGTCGCATTTTGTGTTCCCGCAGATCGAGAACGGGCCCAAGGGTGAAGGCGTCGCCACGATCCTCGGATTGACGAATCTCAGGCCCGAGAATGTCTTGTTCATCGATGACAATCCGCTGAACCTGGAGGAGGCAGCCTACTATTCTCCGAAGCTGATGACCGCGCATCCCGCGGACATCCTTCCCGTGCTGCTGGATCTCCCTGAAGCAGCAGGCAGGCCTGATCCCGATCTCGTGCAGTTATCGCGTTACCGTTTGCTCGAGGAGAAAGAGAGGCATTTCGCCTCGGCGTCCCTCAGCCGCGATGAATTCTTAAGGCAGTGCGACATCCGCGTCGGCATCGATATCGATCTCGCGCCCCACATGGACCGGATCGTCGACCTGCTGAACAAGTCCAATCAATTGAACTTCACCAAGATCAGGCTGGGGACCGAGCGCGCCGTAGTGTAGTTTCGGGACTCCCTTGGCCAGTATGGCGTCAATGCCGGGGTCGTCAGGGTTCTGGACAAGTTCGGGGATTACGGTGTCGCGGGTTTCTTCATGACCAGGCGATACGCCGAATCTTACTCGCTTCGGCATTTCGTCTTTTCCTGCCGGATCATGAACATGGGGGTGGAGCAGTATATATACGAGATGCTCGGCCGCCCCGACTGTCAAATCATGGCTCCCGTCGCAAACGAGATCATCAGTTTTCCCTCGGTGGACTGGATCCGCCCGATCGACTGGTCGGAGGCACCGGCGGGCGCGGCGTCCGACGAGAAGCTGCTTCTGCTCGGCGGCTGCGACCTGCTCCAGGTGGCGACCTACTGCAGCACGAATCGGGCGGAATACGTGAATTCGGCCATCGCCGGGCACAGGATCCGGCATGATGACCCGGGGTTCATCCTCAGCCCGCGAACCAGCGTGGCGCGATCTTCTGCGCTGCGCTCCGTGCCGTGCTGGAGCGCGGAGTCGACGGTCGAGTTCGACGAGGACGTGCGGACGGCGAGCGTCCTCGTCATTTCGCTCTGGGAGGCATTGCTCGGCGATTTCTTGCTCCTGGACGGCGACATCCTGATCAGGCTGGCTCCCCGCCTGCTCGGGGCGAAGGACACGCTCGCTACGCCGTCGGAAGCCGCCCCTACTGGCGCCCAAATCCTGCGCTTCACGCTGGAACAGAAGCTCGACCTGGTCGCCCGCTCTCTGGGCCGGCTGACTGCCCTCTCCGAACGGGCAAGACTGCGCTTCCTCCTTGGCACCAATACGAGGCTGGTGACAGCCGAGCTCGACGCGCGCATCGAGTACAATCGATTTGCAGAGGCGTATTGCCAGAAGAACAGAGAGTTCGAGTTCGTTCCGGTCGATGAGATCGTCCCTGTCAGCGAAGTCATCGATGGCATGCATTTCACGCGGCTTGGATATCATCGCATTGCCGAGAGGTTGGGCGACCGGATCCGGTAGAGGGAACGCGCCCTACAGCCAAGCGCGTGAATTCATGTTACTTTTTCTGCGTCGGCGGACGCTGCTGAGCCGGCCTCGACATGCGAGATACTACTCCAATGGACGACTACGTAGCGAGCTGTGGTGCCCGGAAGAGCTCAATCACGCCGGACCGGGAAAGCGTGTTCTGGTCGCCCGGATCGCGGACAATGTCCTGATATCTCTGTTCCCGATTCCGGCCATTCGGAATGGGCCGGAGCCCTTGTCGCGCCCCCTTTCCGGCCGGCCATTTGCCTCGTCGGCGAGAATCCAGAATCAACTCCCGGGATCGGCGCTTCCTGCGCATTCGGCCTTCAATACCGATCGCTGGACCTTTCCCGACGGCGTCTTGGGCAGGCTCTCCCGGAAGAGAATTCTGCGGGGATATTTGTAGGGCGCGATCATCGCCTTCACGTGTGCCTGCAGCGTGGCGACCAGCATTTCGTCTGCGGCCGTATCCGGGCGGGCGACGACAACCGCGGTAACGACCATCCCCCGCTCGGCGTCCGGGCTTCCGACGACGGCGCATTCCACGACATCCGGGTGGGAGAGCAGCGCCTGCTCGACCTCCAGTCCCGAGATGTTGTAGCCGGCCGAGACGATCAGGTCGTCGGCGCGGGCCATGTACCAGAAGTAGCCGTCCTCATCCCGGATGAAGACGTCGCCCGTGTAGTTCCAGCCGTCGCGCACGTAGTCGGTCTGGCGCGGATCGTCGAGGTAACGGCACCCGGTCGGTCCGCGCACCGCCAGGAGGCCAGGGCTGCCGGCGGGCACGTCCTCACCGTCCGGCCCGACCACCCGTGCCTCGTAGCCCGGGACCGGCCGTCCGGTGGCGCCGGAGCGGATGTCGTCCGGCGCCGCGCCCACGAAGATGTGCAGAAGCTCGGTCGCACCGATTCCGTTCATGAGCGGCAGGCCCGTCGCGTCCCGCCACGCCTCGAACACCGCGGCGGGCAGGTGTTCGCCGGCCGAGACGCAGCGCCTGAGGCTGCCGATGTCGGCTCCGGCCAGCCTGTCGATCATGCCACGATAGGCGGTCGGCGCCGTGAACAGGATCGTCGCCTTGAACCGGGCGATCGCATCCAGCAGATCCGCCGGGCCGGCCTTCTCCAGGAGCACCGCCGATGCGCCCACCGCGAGCGGGAAGACGACGAGGCCGCCCAGGCCGAAGGTGAAGGCCAGCGGCGCCGAGCAGACGAAGCGGTCATCCGGCGCCGGCTGCAGGACCTGGCGGCCATATCCGTCGGCGATCGCCAGCACGTCGCGATGGAAATGCATGGTCGCCTTCGGGCCGCCGGTCGTGCCCGATGTGAAGCCGAAGAGGCAGACATCGTCCTGTGCCGTGTCATGTGCGGCGAACTCGGGCGAGGCCCTTCGCATGAGCCGCTCGAGCTCCGCATCCTCGTTGCCGAAGCTCGCGATCGCATGAAGTCGCGGGGCCAGCCCGCGCGCGTCATCGAGCTCGTCCAGGAGCCGCGCATCGCAGAGCGCAAGGCCGATCTCGGCCTTCTCGACGACGGGCGCCAGCTCCTTCGCGCGGAGCAGCGGCATGGTCGCCACCGCGATGGCGCCTGCCTTCATGACGGCGAGGTAGGAAGCGACCATCATCCGCGTGTTGGCCGATCTGAGCAGCACCCGGTTGCCGGGCTCGATCCCGAGATCGCGCACCAGCACGTTGGCGATCCGGTTCACCCGCTCGGCCGTCTCGGCATAGGTCCAGGCGCCCTCGGGCGAGATCAGGCACGGCCGTTCGCCCCAGCCGCGGTCGAGCCAGTCGTCGAGCAGGCGCGAGACGCAATTGAGCCGCTCCGGGTAGCGGAACGGCTCGGAACCCACGAGCAGGTCCGGCCACTGATCCGCGGGCGGCAGCCGGTCGCGCGCGAAACTGTCGGTATGGCCGGACCGAAACATCGGGTCGCTTCTACTCGGGCACGACGGCCACGGCCTGGATCTCGACCTTGGCCCGGTCCTCGACGAGCGCCGCCACCTGCACGACCGCCATGGCAGGATAGACGCGCCCGATCGTCTCCCGGTAGGCCGCGCCGATCGCCTTGAGATTCTGCAGATATTCGGCCTTGTCGGTGAAGTACCAGGTGAGCGAGGTCAGATGCTCCGGCTGGGCGCCGCCTGCCGCGAGCACGGCCACGACGTTCCCGAGCGCCTGGCGCACCTGCCCGACGAGATCGTCGGTTTCGAACTGCGACTGGCCGTTCCAGCCGATCTGCCCGCCGACGAAGACCATACGGCCGCGCGCCGCGACGCCGTTCGCGTAGCCCAGCGGGCGCGCCCAGCCTTCGGGCTGCAGGATCTCGTGCGCGGTCATCGGTCGTCCCCAACAGACTTCAGAAGCTCGCGGGCGATGATGAGCTTCTGCACCTCGGTGGCGCCCTCGTAGATGCGGAGCGCGCGGATCTCACGGTAGAGCCGTTCGACCGTCTCGCCCGAGGCGACGCCGCGCCCGCCGAACATCTGGACGGCCCGGTCGATGACGGTCTGGGCCGTTTCCGTCGCCGCCATCTTGGCCATGGCGGCCTCGCTCGTCGTAGGGAGGCGCTGCACGTCGCGGCGCCACGCCGCGCGATAGGTGAGCAACGCCGCAGCGTCGATCCCCGCCGCCATCTCGCCGAGCGCGGCCTGGGTCAGCTGGAGATCGGCCAGCGTTCCGCCGAACATGCGGCGCGATTTGGCATGCGCCGCCGCCTCGTCGAGCGCGCGGCGGGCGAAGCCCAGCGCCGCCGCCGCCACCGAGGCGCGGAAGATGTCGAGCGTCCGCATCGCCAGCTTGAAGCCCTCGCCTGGCCCGCCGAGCCGCCGCTCCGCCGGGATGCGGCAGGACTCGAAGCGGATCGTGGCCAACGGATGCGGGGCCATGACTTCGATCCGCTCCGCGATCGAGAACCCCGGATCGTCCGGGAAGACGACGAAGGCCGAGATGCCGCGGCTGCCCGGCGCCTCGCCGGTGCGGGCGAAGACCGTGTAGGCGTCGGCGATCCCGCCGTTCGAGATCCAGGTCTTCTCGCCGTCGAAGATCCAGCCGCCGGCCTCCTCGCGCGCGGCGCAGGCCAGAGCCGCCACGTCCGAGCCGGCCTCCTTCTCCGAAAGCGCGAAGGCCGCGAGCCACGCGCCCGAGCGGACTTTCGGCAGCACGGCGGATTTCAACGCCGGCGAGCCGGCCAGCCCGATTGCGCCGGTGCCGAGCCCCTGCATCGCGAAGACGAAATCCGCCAGCCCGTCGTGCCAGGCGAGAGTCTCGCGGGCGAGGCAGATTCGGCGGGAGTCGATGGGCCAGTCGTCCGACGGGACCGCGGCTTCGAGCAGACCCGCCTCGCCGAGCCGCGCGGCGAGACGGCGGCACGTTGCGTCCACGTCGTGATGGTCAATCGCCCGCAGCGTCGCCGCGAACGCGTCGAGCCGGGCCGCAAAGTCGCGGTGCTCGGGCGCGAAGAACGGCCAGTCGAGATGCGCGCGCGTCGGACCGGCGGGCACGGGATCAGTTCCCCTCGAAGCTCGGCTTGCGCTTGGCGGCGAAGGCTTCGAAGGCGCGGCGGAAATCGCCCGTCGCCATGCAGATCGCCTGGGCCTGCGCCTCGGATTCGATGAGCTCGTCGATGCCCATCGCCCATTCCTGGTTCAGCATGGTCTTGGTCATGCCATGCGCAAACCAGGGTCCGTCGGCAAGCGAGCGGGCCAGCGCCTGCGCCTCGGCCTCGACCGATTCGGCCGGGTGGAGCGCGTTGTAGAAGCCCCAGTCGCGGCCTTCGGCGGCGGTCATGACGCGACCGGTGAAGAGAAGCTCGGCGGCGCGCCCCTGGCCGATGATCCGGGGCAGGATCCCGCACGCCCCCATGTCCGCGCCGGCAAGCCCGACCCGGGTGAAGAGGAAGGCGGTCTTGGCCTCGGGTGTGGCGAGCCTCAGATCCGAAGCCATGGCGAGAATGGCGCCGGCACCGGCGCAGATCCCGTCCACGGCCGCCACGATCGGCTGCGGGCAATGGCGCATCGCCTTGACGAGGTCGCCGGTCATCCGCGTAAAGGCCAGCAGGTCGGGCATGGCCATCCGGGTCAGCGGCTCGATGATCTCGAACACATCGCCGCCAGAGGAGAAATTGCCGCCGGCGCCGGCAAGCACCACTGCCCGCACGTCCGAAGCCAGATTCAGCGCGCGGAACAGATCGCGCAGCTCGGCGTAGCTCTCGAAGGTCAGCGGGTTCTTCTTCTCGGGCCGGTTGAGGCGGATGGTCGCGACCCGCCCGTCCTCGCTGGTCTCCCAGAGGAAGGTCCGGGCGGCGTAGTCCTTGAACGTCCGGCGCTCTAGGGGCGTCTCGCTCATCCTGCCATCACCTCTCCGCCGGCCACCACGATCGCCTGCCCCGTAATCGCCGAGGCTCCTGGCGAGGCGAGCCACAGCACGGAATCCGCAACTTCCTGGGGGGTCACGAGCCGGCCCTGCGGGTTGGCGCTGGCGAGATTGGCCCGGGCCTTCGCCTCGGTACGGCCGGTCTTCACCACGATGGTCTCGACCACGCGATCGAGCAGCGGCGTGTCGGTGAAGCCCGGACAGACCGCGTTGACGGTCACGCCAGTGCGCGCCAGCTCGATCGCGAGCGCCCGCGTCAGCCCGATGACGCCGTGCTTGGCCGCGCAATAGGCCGAGACATAGTCATAGCCCGTAAGCCCGGCCGTCGAGGCGATGTTGACGATCCGGGCGCCTGCGCCGCGCGCCTTGAGATCGGGCAGGACCGCGTGGGTGACGTAGTAGACGCCGGTCAGGTTGGTCGCGATGACGCGCGACCATAGCTCAGGGTCGGTCCGCTCGAACGGCGCGCTCGGCGCCTCGCCGGCGTTGTTGACCAGAATGTCGACTGGTCCCAACGCCGCGCGTGCGGCCTCAAGACCGCGCGCGATCGCGTCCGGGTCGGTGACGTCGAAGCCGGCGGCGACGAAAATGCGCGCCGGCGCCAGCCGTGCCACGTGCTCCCGGAGCGGGGCTTCGCGTCGGCCGGCCAGCGTCACGGCGGCGCCCGCCTGGACGAGCGCACGCGCGATGGCCGCACCGATGCCGCCGCCCGCGCCGGTCACCAGCGCATGCCGACCGGCGAGCGGCGCCGCGTTCACTGCCGCACCGGCATCGCAGCGCGGGCCAGCAGCGTCTCGTACTGGCTCTTGCCCGAGAGATACTGCTTCGGCCAGGGGACAGAGGCGACGCCCAGCTTCGCCGCCTCGTGCAGCGTCCAGGCGGGATCGGCGAGATGCGGCCGGGCGAGGGCGCAGAGATCGGCGCGGCCGGCGGCGATGATCGAGTTCGCCTGATCGGCGTCGGTGATCGCCCCGACCGCGATCGTCGGGATGCCGACCTCGTTGCGGATCCTGTCGGCGAACGGCGTCTGGTACATCCGGCCGTAGACCGGGTGGTCGTCCTGCCAGACCTGGCCCGACGAGCAGTCGATGAGGTCGGCGCCGGCTTCCTTGAACATCGCGGCGAAGGTCACCGCATCCTCCGGCGTGTTCCCGCCCTCCGCCCAATCATGGCACGAGAGCCGCACCGACATCGGCCGATCTTCCGGCCAGACCGCCCGCATCGCCCTAAAGACTTCCAGCGGAAAGCGGGCGCGGGCGGCAGGCTCGCCGCCATATTCATCGCCCCGCAGATTGGTCAGCGGCGA
>DATGFU010000600.1:0-4855 GCA_035308865.1 Allostellaceae bacterium
CATCGCCGCCAACGCCCATCTCTGGAACGAATATCCCGCCGTTCAGGGAACTGCGGAGCTGCGCGGTGCGATCGCCGACTGGCTGGCGCGCCGCTATGGCCTGCCGGCGGAAATGATCGATGCCGACCGCCATGTTCTAGCGCTGAACGGCACTCGCGAAGGGCTTTACCTCGCGGTCCAGCTCGTGGTGCCCGAGGTCAAGGCCGGCGGCCATCCGGCGGTGCTGCTGCCCAACCCCTATTATCAGGTCTATTACGGGGCCTCCGTCATGCAGCGGGCCGAGACCGTGCCGATGGCCGCCACGCGCGAGACCGGCTTCCTGCCGGATCCGGCTGCCCTGCCCAAGGCGCTCCTCGACCGCACCGCGCTCGTCTTCCTCTGCACGCCGGCCAATCCGCAGGGGGCCATCGCCTCGCTGGACTACCTCAAGGCGGCGCTGAGGCTCGCCCGCACGCACGATTTCGTACTGGCGGTGGACGAGTGCTATTCGGAGATCTGGGACCGCGCCGCACCGCCGGGTGCGCTCGAGGCCGCCGCTGCCCTGGGCGGCGGGCTGGATAATCTGCTCGTCTTCCACAGCCTCTCCAAACGGTCGAGCGCCGCCGGCCTCCGCGCCGGCTTCGTCGCGGGCGACGAGCGCCTGATCCGCAAGTTCTTCACGTTGCGCTCCTACGCCGCCGCCCAGGTTCCGCTGCCCATCCAAGCCGCTGCCGCCGCCCTCTGGCGCGACGAGCCGCATGTCGTGGAGAACCGCGACCGCTATCGCGGCAAGATCGACGCGGCCGAGCGCGTCATCGGCAACCGCTTCGGCTTCTACCGGCCGGAAGGCGGGTTCTTCCTCTGGCTGGAGGTCGGCGACGGCGAGGACGCCGCCCGCCGTCTCTGGCGTGAGGCCGCCGTGAAGGTCCTGCCCGGCGGCTATGTCGGCATCGCGGATGCAAACGGCCGCAACCCGGGCGCGGACTACATCCGGGTGGCGCTGATCCATGATGAAGCCACCATTGCCGAGGCGATGTCGCGGATGGCCGCGGTCCTCTAGGACGAGCTCCGACGAATCGTCGGGTGCCGTTCCTCCGCAGTCCGGCAAACCATTTGGCGAAATTTTGCCACAGCGGCGAAGGCGGGCCGGCGCTTAGCATGCGCGCCGCGTTTCCGGAGGGCCGGACGCATTGGATCGTATCGGGTCATGCGGACGATCGCGCCGCATGGACCGTCGATTCTCGGGAGGATCGCGATGAGGAACAGCAGGTTGGCGGCAGCGCTGGCGGCGGCCGGGGGCATCGCCCTGGGATCGACCGCCGCGCTCGCGGACAATGGGCACTCGATGCACGGCCAGTATTTCGGCCAGCTGCAGGTGACGGCGGTGACGCCGACCCCCTCGACCGGCCAATGCGGCGTGACCGCCGGCGAGACGCTCTCCGGCATCGCCGACATTCGCGGCAACGAAGGCGGTGGCGACGGCCAGGGCAACGGCGATCACCACGGCGGGAACGGCCACGGTCCGGACCAGGGCGTGACCCTCCGGTTCAGCCAGAACGATGCGTCCAGCTTCGCCGTCTGGGAGGAGATCTTCCCCGCTGTGCACAAGGGCAATCCGACGCCGTCCGGTTCGTACAGCTTCGGCGCCGAGGGCGGCACGCTGTCGACCGGGACGTTCTCGTCGACCTGGACCGTGCTGGACCGCCATGCGCTTCTTGTGACCAACCAGCTGACCTATACCTCGCCGGTCGACGGCACGACGATGTGCAGCGAGACCGACCAGATCACGCTGATCAAGATCGTCTCGGCCGGTTCCTAAAGCACGGCGACGTCCGGTCGGCCGACCCGGGCGCATTGCACTCCAGCGATTCGGGGAGGCGGGCGCACGGTCGCTCGTGCGCCCGGTCGCTGCGTCCTGCGGCTACTTCTTCTTTTCGAGCTGCCCCACGCGCTTCTCGAGGTCGGCGAGGGTCTTGCTCAGGCTCTTGAAGTTCGGCGCGTCCTCGAAGCTCTTCTCTAGCGACTTCAGCCGGTCGTTGATGTCGTCCACGGTCTCGCGGACGCTCTCGACCTTCTTGTCCACGTTCTTGATGTTGTTCGACAGGTCTTCGCTCACCGCATCTCTCCCCAAATCCGGCCCGTTCGGCACGTTTTGCCGCCGCGGCGGAGGGTACTCAGGCGCGAGTTGCCCCTCAAGGAGAGATTCCTTGACGCGCATCGACCGCGGCGTGGCCCGGTCGCTTTTCCCGTCGCCTCGCCGCCCAATCCGTTATACCATCGCCTGAAGACAGACATGTAAGCATGTGATTCGCTTCGACGAGCGAGGGCACGGCGTGATGGCGGCGGACGATCTCTCCCGGCGGGGAAAGTTATGACCAATCTGAGCTCGACGCTGGGCCGCCCGGCCTCCGTGTCGGCGGGCCTGCGGGACATGGCGCTGCGCCTTCTGTCGGGCGGCCTCGGCGTGGCGCTCTTCACCGGCAGCCTGATGCTGTTCCTGGTGCTGGCAACCTACGACCCGCGCGACCCCTCGCTCGATCTCGCGACCGACAAGATCCCCTCCAATATCGGCGGCCCGGTCGGCGCGATCGTCGCGGACGCGCTCATCCAGACGGTCGGCTGGGCCTCGGTCCTGTTGCCGGCGGTGCTGGCGGTGTGGGCGTTGCGCCTCCTCCTCAACCTGCCGGTCCGCCAGCTCTGGGTCAGGATGCTGAGCCTGGCGCCGTTGCTCATCCTCGCGGCCATCGCCATCGGGATCCTGCCGAACGGCGCCGGCGGCGTGATCGGTCGGCTGGCTTGGCAGCTGGCGCCGGTGAAGACCTATGCCTTCGTGCCGGCGATGGCGCTGGCGGCGCTCTCGGGCCTGCTTCTGACCTACGTGCTCGGCCTCAGCCGCGGCGACTGGCGCGAGGTCGGGCGCGGCACGATACGCGCGGCCCAAGCCGGCGGCCGGGCCGGCTGGCGGACGATTCAGGGCAAGGCCCAGGCGGCGCGTCAGCCGCGCGAGATCGCCGAGCGCGGCCGCGAGCGGGTCGAGCGGATGGGCGGCCGGCCGGCCGCGCCGCGGGCCGAACCGCCGCCGCCGCGCCGCGAGCCCATCCTGAAGCGGGTGCTGGCGCCGGGCGTAGTGGCCGCGAAGCCGGCGTCGCCTGCCCCCGGCAAGCGCGCCGAGGCGCTGCGCCAGCCGATGCTCGACTTCGCGCCGGAGCCCGCATACGACCTGCCGTCGCTGCAGCTCCTGGCCGAGCCGAAACGGGACGCGGCGCGGCCCGGCCCCAGCGAGGAATCGCTCCAGCACAACGCGCTGATGCTGCTGAGCGTGCTCGAGGATTTCGGGGTCAAGGGCGAGATCGTGAAGGTCCGGCCCGGCCCCGTCGTGACACTCTACGAGCTGGAGCCGGCGCCCGGCACCAAATCCTCGCGCGTGATCGGCCTCGCCGACGACATCGCCCGCTCGATGAGCGCGGTCAGCGTCCGCGTCGCCGTGGTACCCGGCCGCAACGTCATCGGCATCGAGCTGCCGAACGCCCGCGCCGAGACGGTCTACCTCCGCGAGCTGCTGGCCGCCGAGGCGTACGAGCGCAGCATCGGGCGGCTCACCCTGGTGCTCGGCAAGGATATCGGCGGCGGACCAGTGATGGCCGACTTGGCGAAGATGCCGCATCTCCTGATCGTCGGCACGACCGGCTCGGGCAAATCCGTCGGGATCAACACGATGATCCTGTCGCTGCTCTATCGGCTGCATCCCGACGAGTGCAAGTTCATCATGATCGACCCCAAGATGCTGGAGCTGTCGATCTATGACGGCATCCCGCACCTCCTTGCGCCGGTCGTCACCGATCCTAAGAAGGCGGTCGTCGCGCTCAAATGGACGGTGCGGGAGATGGAGAACCGCTACCGCCTGATGTCGCGCCTGGGGGTGCGCAACATCGAAGGGTACAACCAGCGCCTCGCGGAGGCCCGCGCCAAGGGCGAGAACCTGTCGCGCCGGGTGCAGACCGGGTTTGACGCCGAGACCGGCGAGCCGCTCTTCGAGGAGCAGCCGCTGGACTCGACGCCGCTGCCCTTCATCGTCGTGGTGGTCGACGAGATGGCCGACCTGATGCTGGTCGCCGGCAAGGACATCGAGGCGGCGATCCAGCGCCTGGCCCAGATGGCCCGCGCCGCCGGCATCCACATCATCATGGCGACGCAGCGCCCGTCGGTTGACGTCATCACCGGCACGATCAAGGCCAATTTCCCGACCCGGATCAGCTTCCAGGTCACCTCCAAGATCGACAGCCGCACCATCCTCGGCGAGAGCGGTGCCGAGCAGCTGCTGGGCCGCGGCGACATGCTCCACATGGCCGGGGGCGGCCGGATCACCCGCGTGCACGGGCCGTTCGTCGCCGATACCGAGGTCGAGGCCGTGGTGGCCTTCCTGCGCGGCCAAGGTTCGCCCTCCTATGTCGACGAGGTGACCGAGGATGAGGAGGCGGGCGGCGGCGATGCCGGACCCGGCGACACCGGCGAGGCGAGCGACGATCTCTACGACCGTGCCGTCGCCATCGTGACGCGCGAGAAGAAGGCCTCGACCAGCTTCGTCCAGCGCCACCTGCGCATCGGCTACAACCGCGCTGCCCAGATCATGGAGCGGATGGAGCAGGAAGGCGTGGTCAGCCAGGCCAACCATGTCGGCAAGCGCGAGGTCCTCGCCCCGCCGCCGCGGTGACGGCGCGACGGAGCAGGCGGACAGACCCCCACCCAACCCTCCCCCGCAAGCGAGGGCTTTGCACAATAGGTCGCGGTTTGGGGTTGCGGCCTTCTGGGTTGTTTTTTACGCTACTTATCATGTTTTTCATTGTGAAGTGATCGAACATGCCGGTCGCTGCCGGTC
>DATGFU010000601.1:0-3076 GCA_035308865.1 Allostellaceae bacterium
CTACATCAAGCGGATCATCGGCCTGCCCGGCGACAAGATCCAGGTGACCGGCGGGCAGCTCTACATCGACGGCGAGGCGGTGCCACGGGTCCAGACCGACGACTATATCGACGACGAGTACGGTCTGCCGATGACGATCCGCCAGTTCGTCGAGACGCTGCCGAACGGCGTGGTCCACAACATCCTGCAGAAGGGCGATGACGGTCCGCTCGACAACACACAGGTCTACGAGGTGCCGCCCGACCACGTCTTCGCGATGGGCGACAACCGCTCCAACTCGGAGGACAGCCGGGCGCTCAGCGCCGTCGGCTACGTGCCGGTCGAGAATCTGGTCGGTCCGGCGGAATTCCGCTTCCTCTCGATGCGGCAGCTCGGCACGTCGTCGGAGGCCGGCGGCTCGACCGTGTTCTTCACGCCCTGGGGCGCGCGTCACGCGTGGTGGGAGTTCTGGTGGTGGCCCTTCGAGATCCGCTACTCGCGCCTGTTCACCCCGGTGCGCTAAGCCCGACGGCGGCGCGCCCGGCCGGACGGCGCCGGGGCGTCGGCCGCTGGGCGAAGGTGCTGGGCGTCGCGATTATTGGCGCGCTGCTGTTCCGGACCTTCGGCTACGAGGCCTTCAACATCTCCTCCGGCTCGATGATGCCCACCCTGATGACCGGCGATGAAGTCGTAGTGGCGAAGTTCGCCTACGGCTTCGGCCGCCTGTCCAAGCCGTTCTGGACGGCGCCCGCGCCGGCGCGCGGCGACGTCGTCGTGTTCACCCCGCCCGGCAATCCGGGCGCGGACTACATCAAGCGGGTGATCGGCGTTCCCGGCGACCGCATCCGCATGGTCGCCGGCCGCGCCGTGCTCAACGGCGAGCCGGTGGCGGAGGAGCGGGTCGGCGACTTCGTCAATCGCGAAACCGGCGACGGTGCGCGAGTGCCGCAGCTCGTCGAGACGCTGCCCGGCGGCGCGCCGCACGCCGTCCTCAAGGAGAACGAGCACGCGCCGCTCGACGACACGCCGGAGTGGGTGGTGCCCGAGGGACATGTCTTCGTCATGGGCGACAACCGGGACGATTCCGAGGACAGCCGGTCGATGGAAGCGGTGGGCTTCGTGCCCTTCGCCAATCTCGTGGGACGGGCGGAGTTCCGCCTCTACTCGCTGGCCGGGCGCACCGCGTGGTGGGAGTTCTGGCGCTGGCCGGAAGCGTTGCGCGCGGACCGCGTCCTGACGACCGTCCGGTGATGGACGAGCTGGAGGCCCGGCTCGGTCACGCCTTCGCCGACCGTCACCTGCTCGACCAGGCGCTGACGCATCGGAGCGCCGCGCCGCCTGCCCGCCGCGGCCGCGAGCCGGCGGGCTACGAGCGGCTCGAATTTCTCGGCGACCGGGTGCTGGGCCTCGTCGTCGCCGAGATGCTTCTGGAGCGCTTTCCGCGCGAGGCCGAAGGCGCGCTGGCGCGGCGGCATGCCGATCTCGTGCGCCAGGAAACTCTGGCCGAGATCGCGATAGAGCTCGGGCTCGGCGCCCAGGTTCGTCTGCCGGCGATCGAGGAGAGATCGGCACGGACGAACCCTGCGCTGCTGGCCGATGTCTGCGAGGCGATCATCGGCGCGCTGCATCTCGACGGCGGGATCGAGGCCGCGCGCGGCTTTGTCGTCCGCCACTGGGAAGAGCGCATGGCGGCCAAGACGGCGCCGCCCAAGGATCCCAAGACCGCGCTCCAGGAATGGGCGCAGGGCAGGGGGCTCGCCCTGCCGGTCTACCGGGCGGTGCGGACCGAAGGCCCGCCGCATCTGCCGATGTTCACCGTCGAGGTCGAGATCGCCGGCCATCCGCCGGCCGAGGCATCGGGCGGGTCCAAGCGGGCCGCCGAGACCGTCGCGGCCGCAGTCCTGCTCGATCGCCTGACGGGAGCGGGCGCATGACCACACGCTGCGGCTTCGTCGCGATCCTCGGCGCCCCGAATGCCGGGAAGTCGACGCTGCTCAACCGGCTCGTCGGCGCCAAGCTGTCGATCGTCAGCCCCAAGGTGCAGACGACGCGGACCCGCGTGCTCGGCATCCAGATCGCCGGCGCCACCCAGATCATCTATGTCGACACGCCGGGTATTTTCCGCCCGCGTCGCCGGCTCGACCGCGCCATGGTCGCGGCGGCCTGGGGCGGTGCGGCCGATGCGGACGTAGTCCTGCTGCTGGTCGACGTCGCGGCGGGCGCGACCGACGAGGTTGGGGCGATCGTCGCCGGGCTGAAGGCGCAGCAGCGGCGCGCGGGGCTCGTGCTCAACAAGATCGATGCGGTGCGGCGCGACAGCCTGCTGCAGCTCGCCGCCATGCTTGATGCCGAGGGGATCTTCGATCGCGTCTTCATGGTCTCGGCGCTGACCGGCGACGGCGTCCCCGATCTCGAGCGCTGGGCGGCGGAGCAGCTGCCCGAAGGCCCGTTCCTCTTTCCCGAGGACCAGCTCTCCGATCTGCCGCAGCGCCTGCTTGCCGCCGAGGTCACGCGCGAGCAGATCTTCCTGCAGCTGCACGACGAGCTCCCCTATGCGGCGACCGTCGAGACCGAGCAATGGGAGGATTTCGCGGACGGCAGCGTCAAGCTCTCCCAGACTATCTTCGTCCGGCGGCCCAGCCAGAAGGCGATCGTGCTGGGCAAAGGCGGCCGCCGCATCAAGGAGATCGGCGCCCGCGCCCGGACGGAACTGGAGCAGATGCTCGATCGCCGCGTCCACCTCTTCCTCTTCGTCAAGGTCCGCGAGGACTGGGAAGAGGACCGCGAACGCTACCGCGCGATGGGGCTGGAGTGGAAGGACGAGCGGTGATGAACCTCCCTCTCCCGCTTGCGGGGGAGGGCCGGGGTGGGGGTGTCTGCCGTAAGTTCTCGATTGGAGACTTGTGCGGCAGATTGGCGAAGTCTCGAACTCTTTCGGCACCGCGGCGGCGGCGATACCCCCACCCAACCCTCCCCCGCAAGCGAGGGCTTTGCACAATAGGTCGCGGTTTGGGGTTGCGGCCTTCTGGGTTGTTTTTTACGCTACTTATCATGTTTTTCATTGTGAAGTGATCGAACATGCCGGTCGCTGCCGGTC
>DATGFU010000602.1:0-6013 GCA_035308865.1 Allostellaceae bacterium
GAAGATGGCGCCCATGCCGATCGAGTTGCCGCCGCCGAGATATTTGCCGACCACCCCGCCGGCCGCCTCGCCCGCCGCATAGAGGCCGGGGATCGGGGCGTCGGCTTCGTCGTGGACGCGGGCGTCCGTGTCGATCTGCAGGCCGACCGACGAGTTGACCATGGTCGCCGAGCGCAGCTCGGTCGCATGGAAGGGCGGCGTCGCGATCGGCACGGTGCCCTTCATCGGCTTGAAGAACTGCTCGTCGCTTCCTCCCGCCACGAAGCGGTTGTAGCGCTCGATGTTGTTCACCAGCGCGCCCGGGTGGACGCCGATCGCCTCGGCGAGGCCGGCGATCGTCTCGGCGCGCGCAACGCGGCCGCGTTCGAGCTGGGTCTCGAGCATCCGGCGCTCCCAGTTCGGGCAGCGGGCGCCCGGGTTGAACGGATCGTGGTAGCCGGACGTGCCGTCGGCATCGAGGAAGATGGCGTGATCGATGATGCCGAAGCAGTGCGCGCCGGTCTGGGCGTTGATCACGTCGTCCATCACTGCATAGTTGGCGGTCTCGTCGATGAAGCGGCGGCCTTCCCGGTTCACCAGCACGAGCCAGGGCGGCATGAAGCCCTCGTTCTCGGTGTTGTTGAAATGCGGCGCGCGCAGCAGCACGCCGCGATTGAGGGTCGAGCGCGCGACGGCGGCGCCGATGCCAATTCCCAGCGTGATCGCATCGCCCTGGTTGGACGGCGCGCCGATATAGTGGTGCCAGTCGTCGTAGCGGGCGGCGTCGGGATAGTATTGCTGCAGCATCTCCCGGTTCGCGCCGAGCCCGCCGCAGGCGAGCACGACCGCGGCGGCGTGCAGCGTCTCGCCGGAGGCTTCGAGCCCGGTGACGCGGCCGGCTTCGGCGAGCAGCCGGCTCACCCGCGTGTTGCAGACGAACTCGACGCCGCGCCCGGCCGCATGATTGTGCAGCGTCGTCAGGTACTGGTGGCCGTAGCCGTGTGCCAGATGGCCGCGCCTTGTGCCGAGCTCGATGCCTGCGCGGTAGAGATCCTCGGGCCGGTACTCGACGCCGAGCCCGATCAGCCATTCGACGGTCGGGCCGGAGTCGTCGCAGTAGCGCCGCACCAGGCTCGGATCGAGGCGCCACTGGTTGAAGGTCATGTAGTGCTCGTAGAGCCGGTCGGCGCTGTCCTCGACCCCGGCGGCGCGCTGGACGCTGGTGCCGGCGGCGTAGAAGACTCCTCCGGCGGTAATCGTGGTGCCGCCGATCCGCTCGGCGGCTTCGAGCACGAGCACCCTGGCGCCCGCCGCGTTCGCCTCGATGGCGGCGCAATGACCGGCGCCGCCCGAGCCCACGACGATGACATCGTAGTCCCTGGCCATGCTCAGCCCTCCCCTCTCGCCTCGGCGAGCATCCGGTAGAGGGGGTCGTCGGGTCCCTGCTCGCCGCGCGTCTTGAGCGGCGCCAGCAGGCCCTCGCCCCAGCGGGCGGTTCCGGGCGCGCGCGTGTACCAGTCGCAGGTGAGCACCCGCTTGATGATCCGCCACTCGTTGCCGCGCTTCTCGTGGATGTCGAGATAGCGGCCGCCCATGCTGAAGTCCTCGCGGCCGATCGCGCCGGGCAGGTCGTGATAGCCGATGTAATAGGTCTCGCTGACCGCGCGGGTGTCGGAGACCAGCTCGATCAGGATGTTGAGCAACATGTGCGAGGTCCGCACATCCTTGGTGAACTCGAACGCGTGGTCGATGAAGCCCTTGGCATCGCCGCGATAGGTGATGTGGTCGTCCACCGCATCCGGCCAGTAGATCGATTCCAGCACCGCCCGGTCGTGGCGGTCGAGGCCGCGGCTGTAGCGCATCAAGGTCTCGGTGATCGCCTGCTTGTCGATCAGCGCCTGCACTTCCGGGTCGCGCACGGTCATTGGGGCGCGCCCTCCGCACCCAGGAAGCGGCCGGCCATGTGGCCTTCGCGGATCGCGGCGACGAGATCGCGCGGCGCCCAGGCGTCGCCGACGGCGATGAGCTTGTACGGCGTCTCCGCCCGCGTGCCGCCGCCAAGCGCGTACCAGAGGCCGTTCTGCGGCTGGTTGAAGCCGATGAAGACGACCGTGTCGGCCGGCACCATCCAGGGCTTGCCGCCCTCCAGCGACACGACCGTGCACTCGGCCTCGCCGATCGCGACGAGGCGGGAGCGGGTGAGCACGGTGAGATCGCCCTTGGCGCGCATCCGCCGCAGCGCCGGCTCCAGCCGCATCGGCACGTCCATCGAGTGCGCGAAGGCCGGCAGCCGGGTGACGACGGTCACCGCCAGCCCGGCATCGATCAGATGCTCGGCGGCGGAGATCCCCTCATACTGGCCGGTGTCGTCATAGACCACCGCGGTACGGCCGAGGCGCTCGCGCGGCACGTCGAAGAGATCATGTGCCGAATGCACGTGCCCCTGATCCATACCGCTCGCCGGGAATTGCGGCGTGTGAGCCTGGACGCCGTCCATGCGCGGCAGCGAGCCCGTGGCGACGATCACCACGTCGGGCGCCTCGGCCAGCACGTCCTCGGCCTCGGCATAGGTGGAGAGCCGCACATCCACGCCGAGGCGATAGACCTCCGGCTCGATCCAGTCGGTGAAATCGGCGAAGCCTTGCTGACCGGGACCCCGGCGCGCGATGTTGATGACGCCGCCGAGCCGCCGCTGGGCCTCGAAGAGGACGACGCGATGGCCCGAGAGCGCCGCCAGCCGCGCCGCCTCCAGCCCGGCCGGGCCGCCGCCGACCACGACCACCTTCTTGGGCGTGGTGGTCGGCACGATCAGATCCTCGCCCAGCGTCGCCTCCTGCCCGACCGCGGGATTGACCGTGCAGAGGATGCGGTTGGCCGCCGTCAGGATCCCGCCGACGCACCCCTGGTTGCAGCCGATGCAGGGGCGGACCTCGGTGGCGCGGCCGGCCAGCGTCTTCGGGATCAGCTCGGAATCGGCGATCATGGCGCGCACGATGCCGACCATGTCGGTCGAGCCCTCGCGGATCGCCTGGTCGGCTTCCTCCAGCGTGCGGTAGCGGCCGGCGATCATGCGCGGCACGTCGGCGGCGGCGGCGATCGGGCCGCTCGACGGCAGCATCGCGCCGGGCGGCGTCTCCAGCGTCGGCAGCATCGAGGACGGGTCGTGATAGCTGCCCATCGAGGCGTTCACGAAATCGATCAGCTTCGCGGCGCACAGCCGGCGCACCGTCTCGGCGCAGTCCTCGACCGTCAGCCCGCCCGGCACGTGCTGGTCCGAGATGCGGATGCCGACCGGGAAGTCGTTGCCGGCGGCCTTGCGCACCGCCTTCAGGATCTCGATGCCGAAGCGCGTGCGGCCGGCGAGATCGCCGCCATAGCCGTCGCTGCGGTGGTTGGTCATCGGCGACAGGAACTGATGGACGAGATACCCGTGGCCGAAATGCAGCTCGACGCCGTCGAGCCCGCCCTCGCGCGCCCGGACGGCGGCGGCGGCGAAGGATTCGACGATCTCGTCGATCTGGTCCTGCGTCATCTCCAGCGGGATCCCGCCCCACGGGCTCGGGATCGCCGAGGCCGACCAGGCGGGACCGCCATAGATCGGCGGCCAGTGCTGCCCGCCATGCCAGAGCTGGCTGAAGAGCTTCATGCCGTGCACGTGGACCGCATCGGCGATCCGCTTGAAGCCCGGAATCACCGAATCGTCCCAGCCGAAAAGCGTGTAGTTGACGCTCGATTTGTGGACGCAGGTGACTTCGAGCGTACTCAGCCCGACCCCGGCCTTGGCGCGGGCGGCGTGGTAGGCGATCAGATCGTCGTTGATGAAGCCCTTGCCGTAATAGGTGCCGTGGGCGGTGCGGATGATCCGGTTCCTGATCTCGAGCCCGTTGATCGTGATCGGGCGGAGGACGTGGGTCAGCGCCATGGCGTCACTCCGCTCGCGGGTGGAGGCGCAGATTCAGCGTCTCCAGGCCGCGGAACGAGACGCTGAGCCCGAAATCGAGCCGCTCGTCGAGCAGCTCCGGATCGAAGCGGCGGACCAGCTCGGGGAAGAACTCGGTCAGCTGCATCTTGGCCAGCAGATGCCCGATGCAGTGGTGCAGGCCGGGCGCGAAGGTCATGTTCGCGTCCTGCGGCCGCGTAAAATCGAGCCGCTCCGGATCGGGGAAGACGCGCGGGTCGCGGTTGGCGCCGGCCATCATCAAAAAGACGAACTGGCCCTTCTTCATCTGGTGGCCGTGCCAGACGAAATCTTCCGAGACGAGGCGCGGCATCATGGTCGACATGGCGATGTAGCGCATGATCTCCATCACCGCATCGAGCGCCCTGTCCGGGTTCTCGCGCAGGAAATCGCGCGCCGCCGGGTTCTGCGCCAGCGCCGCCGTGCCGAGCGCCATGGTGTTCGCCGTCGTGTCGTGGCCGGCGATCAGCGCGGTGTAGGCGATGCCCAGCATCTCCTCGAGCGACAGCCGGTCGCCCTCGTCATGGGCGGTGACCAGCGCCGAGAGGAAATCGTCGGTCGGGTTCTGCCGCCGCTTCTCGATCTCCGGCAGGAAGTACCGGCGCATCTCGAGCGCGACCCGCTCGCCCTCCTCCACCACCTCAGCGGGCATGTTGATGCCGCCCAGCGCCGCGTTCAGCGCCATCGACCAGTGATGCATCTTCGCCAGGAGCTCGTCCGGCAGCCCCATCATGCGGAGGATGACGCGGCCCGGGATCTGCCGCGCGACCACGCTGACGAACTCGACGTCGCCCAGGGCGCCGGCCTCGTCGAGCGCTTCGGCGATGTAGCGCCTGGCGTGCGGGCGGATCGTCTCGACGACCGAGCGGCTGAACGCCTTCATGACGAGGCGGCGGAGCCGCGGCTGCGCCGGCGGGTCGAGGTTGATGATCCATTGCGGGGTCGAGGTCATGAGGTAGGGGATGCGCGCCATCCGCTCCGCCTCGGGGATCGAGCCGACGACGAGATGCGGCAGGCGGTGCGCCGAGAGCGGCAGGTCGCCGCGAAAGCCCTCGACGACCTCCTGGTGGCCGGTCACCACCCAGCCGCCGTTCTTGTCGCTCCAATAGATCGGATCGACGTCGCGCAACGCGGCAAGCCGGGCGATGAGCCCGTTCCCGAGCGTCTGCGCCTCGCCGAAATTCACGTCGACATCGCCCATGGCGACGGCCCTCCCTGCCGCGATTTTGTGGCGGAATGCGCTTCGCTTTTCCGCCCTACGATGCCAAGTAGGGCGGAAAAGCGAAGCGCATTCCGCCATCCGCCCGCCACGCTGCCGCTCAGCTCAGCGCCGCGAAGACCGACTTCGTCTGGAGATAGGCTTCGAGACCGTCCGGGCCCATCTCGCGGCCCCAGCCGGATTGCTTGTAGCCGCCGCCGGGCAGGGACACGTCCGAGACGAACTCGCAATTGATCCAGACGAACCCGGCCTGCAGCTTCTTGGCCAGCAGGTGCGCCTTGTTGATGTCGTTGGTCCAGACCGCGGAGGCGAGGCCGTAGGTCGTATCGTTGGCCGTGCGCGCGATGTCGTCGAGGTCGTCGAACGGCATGGCGGTCAGCACCGGGCCGAAGATCTCCTCCTTCACCACCCGCGCATCGGGCCGGGGATTCGCAAGGATCGTTGGCTGCACGTAGTAGCCGCCCTCACCGACCTGCTTGCCGCCGACGACCAGCTCGGCGCCCTGGTCGAGGCCGCTCGCGATCAGCCCGGTCACCCGGTCGAGCTGGCGCGCCGAGATCAGCGGCCCGACCTGGGTCGCGGGATCGAAGGCGCTGCCGAGCTTCATGTTGCGGGCGATGTCGGCGATGCCGGAGACGACGGTGTCGAAGGACTTCTTCTGCACGTAGAGCCGCGAGCCGGCGATGCAGATCTGTCCGGCATGGAGGAACACGCCCATCGCCGTGCCGGGGATCGTCTTCTGGAAATCGGCGTCGTCGAACACAACCACCGGCGACTTGCCGCCGAGCTCCAGCGTCACCTTCTTGAGGTTGCCGGCGGCTGCCTTGACGATCTCCTTGCCGATCTCGGTCGAGCCG
>DATGFU010000603.1:0-2001 GCA_035308865.1 Allostellaceae bacterium
TGGCCGTTCGCCTTCACCGACAGCGTCCGGACATGCGGCGCCTCGGCGACATGGGCGGTGGTGGCGAGCGCCTCCTCGTGCCGTTCGAAGGCGCCCCAGGCGCCGATCGCCACCATGATCGCCACCGCGACGAGCGTGCCCAGCCCGAGCCGCCGCGCGAGGCGGTGCCGTGCTTCCTCGCGGTCGCGGTCTATGGTCGCGCCGCCCGACGGAAAGTCTGGATCCCTCATGCCTGGCCTCCCGCCGGACGCGCTTCGCCCGGCTCGCTGCCGGCATCGAACCGGCCGAACACCGAATAGAGATACGGAACGAACAGCAGGGTCGTGATCGTGCCGACGATCAGCCCGCCGATTACCGCGCGCGCCAGCACCGCATTCTGCTCCTCGCCGGGGGCGCCGATGGCCATCGGCAGCATGCCGACGATCATCGCGGCCGCGGTCATCAGCACCGGACGGATGCGTGTCCGTCCTGCCGACAGGGCCGCTTCCATCGGCGTGTGGCCGGCGGCCCGCTGCTCGCGCGCGAAGGTCACCAGCAGGATCGAGTTCGCGGAGGCCACGCCCACCGCCATGATCGCACCCATCAGCGACGGGATCGACAGGCTGGTCCCGGTCACGAAGAGCATCAGCACGATGCCGGCGCCGGCGCCGGGCAGCGCCAGGATCACGGCCAGAGGGTCGATGAAGCTCTGATAGTTCACCACCATCAGGAGATAGACGAAGACCGCCGCGAAGACGAGGCCGAGCGTCAGCCGCTCGAAGGCCGAGTTCATGCTCTCGATCTGGCCGCGCACGATGATGTGGTTCCCCGGTGCCAGATGCGTTTCGTTCTCCGCCATGATCTTGCTGACCTCGGAGGCGACCGAGCCGAGGTCGCGGTTCTGCACGCCGGCGTAGACGTCGAAGACGTTCTGCACGTTCGAGTGGGAATAGACCGTCTGGATCGACTGCCGCTTCAGCCGGGCGATGTTGCCAAGCGTGTTGGTCACCGTGCCGCCGCCCGTCGATGCCGTGGCGATCGGCGTGTTCTCGAGGTCGTTGAGGTTCTGGAGGCGGTATTCCGGCGTCTGGACGGCCAGGTAGTAGGGCGTGCCGGTCGTCTGGTCGGTCCAGAGATTGGGCGCCACCTGCTGCGACGAGCTCAGGCTGATGTTCACGTTGTTCGCGATCGACTGCATCTGCTGGCTGAGCTCCAGCGCGCGCGAGCGGTCGACCTCGTATTTGAGCTCGGGCGCGTTCAGCTCCTGATGGATGTGGACGTCGATCAGGCCGGGCACCGCCGCCATCTCGCGGCGGATGTCCTGCGCGATCTGGAGATTCTTGTCGCGTGCCGGGCCCTGCACCTGGATGTCGATCTGGGCCGGGATCCCGAAGTTCAGGATCTGCGTCACCATGTCGGCCGGCTCGAAATAGGTCAGCAGGTCCGGGTGCCGCAGCCGCATCTCGCGCCGGAGACGGCGCAGATAGGACAGGGTCGGCTCGTGCCCCTCCTTCAGCGCGATCAGGATCTGCCCGTCATTGGTGCCGATCATGGTCTGGCTGCCGAACGCCAGGTTGTAGGTACGCTGCGGCAGGCCGATATTGTCGAGGATGAGGTCGAGGTCCCGCGCCGGGATGACCTCGTGGACGATGTCCTCGACCTGCTGGAAGATTTCCTCGGTGTGCTCGACCCGGGTGAGCGGCTTCGCCCGCACGTGCAGAGCAATGAGCCCGGCATCGACGCGCGGGAAGAAATCGCTGCCGACGAAGAAGGTCAGCGCGGCGGCGCTCGCCACCACCGCGAGGCCGACCAGCGGCGTGGCGCGGCGACGCTCGAGGATGCGCGCGAGCAGCCAGGTGTAGTAGTCGCGGAACCGGTCGAAACCCTGGTTGAAGCGGTCGTGGAAGCGGTCGAGCGCGGTCGGGCTGCGATGCTCCTCGCGTCGTGCGTGCTCGCCGCGCAGCAGGAGCCGGATCACGATCGGCGTCAGCGTCCGCGACACGCCGTAGGATGCCAGCATCG
>DATGFU010000604.1:0-3692 GCA_035308865.1 Allostellaceae bacterium
CGATCTAGCTGCACAAGTACTCGGTCAAGCTCTACAAGTCGCTCGAGGCCGAGACCGGCCAGGACGTGGGCTTCCGCCAAGTCACCAACATCCGCCTCGCCTGCACAAGGGACCGGCTCGACGAGTACAAATACTATGCCGGCGTCGCCTCGACGATCGGGGTCGACGTCAACTTCCTGACGCCGGGGCAGGTCAAGGACATCTGGCCGCTCTGCAATGTCGAGGGGGTGATCGGGGCGATCCAGCACCCGGATGACGGCTACATCCAGCCGGCCGACCTGACCCAGGCCTTCGCCAAGGGTGCCAGGGCCGGCGGCGCCGAGATCTATCGCTACACAACCGTGCTCGGCATCGAGCAGCGTCCCGGCGGCGAGTGGCTGGTCAGGACCGACAAGGGCGACATCGTGTGCGAGCACGTCGTCTCGGCCACCGGCAATTTCGCGCGGGCGACCGGCGCCATGGTCGGGCTCGACGTGCCGGTCATCCCGGTCGAGCACCAGTACATCGTCACCGAGCCGCATCCGGCGATCCAGGAGCGCAAGCGCCAGGGCCTGCCCGAGATGGGCGTGCTGCGCGAGAGCGACGCCTCCTACTACATGCGCGAGGAGGCGGGCGGGCTGCTGCTCGGCCCCTACGAGAAGGGCGCGCCCTGCTGCTACGTCGATGGTCCGTCGCCGGAGTCCGAATACGAGCTCTTCCAGGAGGATCTCGACCGGCTCGGTCCGCATATCGAGGCCGCCTGCGCCCGCGTGCCGGCCTTCGCCGAAGTCGGGATCAAGAAGATCTACAACGGCGCCATCGCCTACACGCCGGACGGCGGGCCGATCGTCGGCCCGGCCTGGGGCCTGCGGAATTTCTGGCTGAACGAAGGCCACAGCTTCGGCGTGACCGCGGCTGGCGGCGCCGGCTGGCAGCTGGCGGAGTGGATCGTCGAAGGCGAGCCCAGCGTCGACATGATGGGCGCCGATCCGCGCCGCTTCGGCCCCTACGCCTCGCGCGGCTATCTGCGCCAGAAGAACGAGGAGGCCTATGCGGCGGTCTTCACCGTCCACTATCCCGACGAGGAGAGGCCCGGGGCGCGGCCGTTGAAACAGTCGCCCTGCTACGACCGGATGAAGGCGAAGGGCGCCGTGTTCGGGACGGTCTATGGCTGGGAGCGGCCGGGCTGGTTCGCGCCGGAAGGCTACGGGCTCGACGAGGCGGCGCTGGGCAAGCCCGACGTGCTGCTGAACGACAACCACGCGCCGGCGGCGCCGGGGCAGCGTCCGCGCGAGCGCTGGAGCTTCCGCCGGTCGAACTATTTCGAGCATGTCGGCAACGAGTGCCGCCACGTCCACGATTCGGTTGGCCTGCTCGACATGACGGCCTTCGCCAAGTTCGAGGTGAGCGGGCCGGGCGCCGAGCGCTGGCTCGACTGGATCTTCGCCAACCGCATCCCGAAGAAGGTCGGCGGCATCGCGCTTTGTCACCTGCTGACCCCGCGGGGCGGCATCCGCGCCGAGGCGACGGTGCTGCGCGAGGGGTCGCAGCAATTCTATCTCGTCTCGGCGGGCGCGCTGGAGCGGCACGACTGGGACTATTTCCAGAAGCTGCTGCCGAGCGACGGGTCGGTGCGGATGCAGAAAGTGACGACCGAATACGGCGTCTTCGTCCTCGCCGGGCCGCGCTCGCGGGAGCTGCTGCAGAAGCTCACGGACACCGATCTCTCGACCGCCGCCTTCCCCTGGATGACCGGCAAGAATATCAGCGTCGGCGCGGCGCAGGCCCGCGCGCTGCGGGTCAATTTCGTCGGCGAACTCGGCTGGGAGTTGCATCACCCGATCGAGATGCAGAACCACCTCTTCGACCTGCTCTTCGCTGCGGGCGAGGAGTTCGGTCTCAAGCCGTTCGGGATCAAGGCGATGGACTCGTTGCGGCTGGAGAAATCCTACCGCCTCATCCCGCGCGAGATGTCGATCGAATACGCCATCCTCGAATCCGGGCTCGACCGCTTCGCCCGGCTCGACAAGGGGAACTTCCTCGGCCGCGACGGGCTCGTAGCTTGGGCCCGCAAGGGATTCCGCAACCGCTTCGTGACGCTCGAGGTGCACGGGGTCACCGATGCCGATGCCCGCGGCTCGGAACCAATCCACCATGCCGGAAGGCTGGTCGGCCGCACCACCTCGGGCGGCTACGGCTGGCGGCTGGGCAAATCGCTGGCGCTCGGCATGGTGTTCCCGGAGCTGGGCGAGCTCGGCACCGAGCTCGACGTCACCATCCTCGGCGAGCGGCACAAGGCGACGGTGATCGAGGAATCGCCCTTCGATCCGAAGAACGACCGGCTCAGGGGGTGATCCTGCGGCGCGGCACATCTCGCGCCACGGCTGTGAAGAAGCCGCCTTGTACGACTACAGGCTTCAGTAATTCTTCCTTGCTGGGCCCGATAGATCCCAGCATCTCGTTGATTTTCAGTGACTTCTATAAAAGGAAATCAATATAGCCGCAGAGCGATGTCCCTATAGAACTTTATGAAAATCCAAGAATATCAGAAGATCGAAGACCGCTCGTGTCACTCTTACGTTATTCTTTTGGAAACTCTTCCCGTCTAGAAGGCCCGGCACAGGCGCCCAAGGCGAAGGACGGGGAGCGTTCGAGATGCGCAAGAGCCTTCTCTACGCCGCGGTGGCAAGCACCTTGTTCGTCATGTCGTCGGCAGCCGGTGCAGCGGAAATCGGGATCTACGCGGGGTCCGGCTGCAACGGGCTGCCGCATCTCACGTCCTATCAGACGTGGCTGGGTGCGCCGGCCGCCCATGTGACCGAGAATTTCGACCAGAGCAGCTGGGCGAACATGGTCAACGACGCGGGATGGTCGATCTCCTGCTACGCCCAGGTCCGCGACACAGTCGGGTTCACCTTCTCGGTGCCGATGCTGCCGGCCGACGGCGTCTCCACGCTGGCGCAGGGGGCCGCCGGCGCCTACGACGCCTACTTCATCACCGTCGCCCAATACCTGGTTGCCGACGGGTTACCGACCGCGACCGTGAGGATCGGCTGGGAATTCAACGGGAACTGGCAGCCCTGGTCGTCCTACAAGGACCCGGCGAACTTCATCACGTTCTACCGCCGCATCGTCACCAAGATGAAGAGCGTGAGCGGCGCCCGCTTCGCCTTCGAGTGGTGTCCCAATCTCGGCATCGGCAGCCTCGCGCCCAATCAGAGCTATCCGGGCGACGCCTATGTCGATGTCGTCGGCATGGATGTCTACGAGGGCGTCTGGTCCGCCATCGACGACACGCCGGCCGGACGCTGGACGGACGTCACCACGCAAGCCTACGGGCTGGATTGGCAGGTCAATTTCGCCAAGGCCCACATGAAGCGCCTGTCGCTGCCGGAATGGGGCTGCTGCGGCAACGGCGCCGGCGACGACCCGTATTTCGTCAATCACATCTCGATGTTCATTCGTAGCCACGGCTATCTCTACGCCGATTACTGGGACACCAACTCGGCCTATCCCGGCATGCTGTCGGGCGGCCAGTATCCCAACGCAGCGGCGACCTATATCGCCGACTTCAAGGGACAGTAGGGGGAGGAAGACGGGGCGCCGCGCCGGTCTCAATAGCCGATCGCCGCCCCGTCCTTCCGCATCTCGCTGGCGCCCCAGTAGACGTGACGCCGGCCGTCGACCTGGATCGCCTGGTAGCCGCCGAAGGC
>DATGFU010000605.1:0-4480 GCA_035308865.1 Allostellaceae bacterium
AGCCGTAGGCCCAGGGTTCCGCCGCGATACGGCGCAGCAGGTCGAGGCTGGTCGGCGCCTGCTCTGCGACCGCGTTGTCGGCGGCGAGGTCGTCCATGACTCAGAGCACCGGGCGGACGCCGGCGCGCATTGGCCAGCGCATGATTTCGCCGCGCTCCTGGCTGCGCAGCACGGTCTCCGTGAAGGCGTTGATCGAGCAGTATTTCTCGAGGAAGCGATCGAGCACGGCGGCGAGCAGGATGCCGCCGCCGGTGCCGAAGGCGGACTCGTCCATGGTCAGCGTGATTTCAAGCCCGCGCCCGGCGGCGGCGGCGCCAGCACCGGCGATCCGCCGGACGATCGGCTTGCAGGCGACCGACAGCAGGCCTTCGAGCTGCCGCGCTGCGATCGAGCCCATCGAGGGGACGTAGAGCCTGAGAAGCTCGCGCAGCGCTGCCGCGCCGTGCACCGAATCGTTGTCGACCAGGCTCAGATAATTGAGGCCGAGATGCGAGATGAAGCGCCACGCATAATCGCCGTCGCTGCGGCAAGGCCGCGGCGGCACCGGCCCGACCACACACCGCACCGAAGCCACCGGCGCGCTGGCGCCCAGCGTGAAGTCGGTGTGCTGCTTGCCGACCGGCATCGACAGCGGCAGATCGCGATTGGTGCAAAGGAGGTCAAGGCCGATCTGGCGCAGCCCGTGAGAGAAAGGCGCCTGTTCGGGGTCGACCAGCGAGATGTAGACGTCGTGCCCGAGATAGGTCGATCGCGGTCCGCGCTGCCGGGCGCGCGAGGAAAGCTGCCGCGGCTGGCGGCGCAGCAGGTAGTAGCTCCGGTGCTCGGGGTTCCGGCTGAGGTCGTTGGCGGCGTAGAAGGGCAGGAACGGCTGAGGCGGGCTGCCGTCCGCAGCATAGCCTTCCGCTCCGACCACGCTGAACACCTCGAAATCCAGGGGCCGCATCCGGTCCGGGACGATGAGGTGCTCGACCTCGCGCTCCGACAGGTTGATCCGGTCGCTGCGGCGAGAGAAGAGGTTGATTGCCGGTGTCGAGAATAACGAGATTTGGTCCGGCCCGAACCCGGTAGCCAGCGTCGGCTCGCTGCGGGTCAGCAGCAGGACGATGTCCATCTCGCCGGTGGCGTTGCGGATCGTGCCCTTGTCCAGCCCGCCGATCTCGACGAACAGGAACCGCTCCGGCATCGCATAGTATTCCTGCAGCAGCCGGTAGCCGCTGAAGGACTGCGGCGAGCGCGGCAGCAGCGCCTCCTCCTCCGTGAAGCCGAGGGCCTTGATGGCGGAGGGCGGCAGCCGCTCCTGCCAAGGCAGCGGCCGGGTCGGCGGGCGCAGATAGATCGCAACCACGTTGGCGATGAGCTGCTCGTAGAGCCGGACCCGCGCGCCTTCCGGACCGCTGAGGAACAGCGCCAGCCGGTCGAGCGACAGCTTCGAGAACGGCATGTCGCCGGTGACCTTGAGGCGGAGCCGGATCGCCGCCTTGGCGGTCTTGTGCTCGGGCAGGCCCAGTGCGGTGACCGCGGCCGGCGAGCCGATATATTCCGCCTCCGAGATCTCGATCGGCAGAAGGTGCACGGAGTGCGCCGTGCGGAACTCACAATTGGTCTGGTCCTCGGTGCCGAGCAGGCTGCGCAGCTCCGTCCCCGGCGGCAAGGTGACGCCGGCCCCCATGGTTCGCAGCGCCGAATCCGGCTGGAACTTGACCACGGCCATCGACGGCGTCGGCGCGAGATAATGCGGGTAGACCATCTGCAGCAGGGACTGCGTGAAGGTCGGGAACTCGGCCTCCAGCTTCAGCTGGATGCGCGCGGTCAGAAAGGCGAAGCCTTCCAGCAGCCGCTCGACATAGGGATCGGCGACTTCGAGGCTGCCGAGGTCGAGCCGCGCCGCGATCTTGGGAAATTCGCGGGCGAACTCGCCGCCCATGTCGCGAACGAAGGCAAGCTCGCTCTCGTAGAGCCGGAGCAGGCGAGGATCCATCAGCCGGCCGCCCGCGCGTCGGTCACCAACGCCAGCCGGGTCTCCAGTTCGATCGATGTCTCGAGGAAGAGCTGCTGCGGCACGGGCTGCGCCCACAGCTCGCCGGCGATCTCGAAGACAAGGGCCGGGACCGGCTGATCGTCCTTCTGCTCGCGGGCGCGAATCTTCAGCGTGTCCGGGTTGATGCGGGGCTCGTAAGCGCGAATGGCCTCGGCCAGCATGTTCTCGAGCGACCCGCGCTTGCCGCTGTACTGGACGAGGCCGGTAATTCCAGCGATGCCGAAATTCACTGTCGATTTCGCGACGAGCGGCGGCAGGTCGTCGCTGGTCGTCGCCAGGTTCGTGACGTTCAGCAGCCAGGCGAGATCGCGCAGCACGGCCTGACGCAGCCGCAGCATCGTCAAGGTCTGCTGATCGGCTGATTCGCGCTTGTCTTCCGGCGCGTTGTCGGTCAGCCGGTCGAGCAGCGACGGCTGCAGGCGGTCATGAGCACTCTGGACGGCCATGGGCTACGCCGCTGCTGGCGAGGAATCCGTCACTTCGAGCCGGCGCAGATCCATGATCGCGACCTCGCCGGCATCGGTCGCCAGCATGCGCTGGCCCAGGCCGAGGTACCAATCGCCGCGCTCCTGCCATTCGGTGCGGCGCGAGAGGGCCAGTGTGGGATCGCTGGCCGCCGCCGATCCGGGATAGCGCGTGGGGATGAAGCCATAGGCCTCGCCCCCGTTTGCCCAGGTGAAATGCGCCGGCATCCACACCTGGTCGCGCAGATCCTCGGGCTTCTCGATATCCAGCCGTTTCAGGCGGCTGAACGGCACCCAGAAGTACCTGCCGTCGACGATCGCCTCCAGCAGCGGTCCAAGCCGCTGGTCGGCGTCGGCGATCCATTCGAATGCCTGGCCGTCGCACGAGCCGGCCACGGCGGGAGCCTCGTCGAAGGCGGCGTCGCGCAGGCGCGACGCCTCCTCGACAGCATCCGCCGCGAGGCGCCGATTGGCCTCGATCAGCAGTGACATCCACGGCTCGGGATCGCCCAGCACGGTGGGCGTGCTGGTCCCGGCGAACACCCGCCCGCGCAGGATCTCGCAACGGATCGCCGCCCGGTAGGCCTGCTGCATCGGCAAGGCCACCGGATCGAGCTCGGCCGCCGCTGTCAGCTGCGTCAGCGCACGATCCCACTCGCCGAACACGCAGAAGAGCTGGAAGAGGAAGGTGCGCAGACGCCCGTCGCGCGGCGCCTTGCGCACCTCCTGTTTCAGCTGCTCCAGCGCCGCTCGCGGATCGCCCGAACGGAGAAGTTCCGCCGCCCCCACGATTTCCGAGCCGCCCGCGCCGCTTAGATGGCGCCCGGAAGCACGTCCGAGGTGTTCCTGACGCGGTTCCAGCCGCCGACCTTGACCGTGTCCATCGAGCCGTCGGGCTTCTGCAGCGTGTAGCGGATCTGCAGGCCGCCGTACTCGAAGGTCATGGTCTCCTTCGGGGCCTCGTCGTCATGGCTCCACGAGATGGTCTTGATGGCGACCATCTTGAAGTCGTAGCGCAGGAAGATGAGACCCGAGGACTGCTCCTGGTCGGCCGTGCCGGCGCTCTTCCGCAGGCAGAGATAGACCGTCTCGAACGGCGTGCCCGCGCAGTGCATCTGGAAGAAGAACGGCGAGGACAGGTCGATCTTGCGGGTGATCGAGAACGGGTTGAACGTCACCTTGCCGGCGCCGGTGCCCGAGCTCTGGGAGCCGATGTTGAGCTGCTGCTCGGTATCGAAGCTGTAATCCTCGACCTCGAACACCTGCTGCCCATCGACAAAGGTCTTGAAGGCGAAGCCCGAATCCGTCGCCAGCGGTTCGGTGCCGGCCATCTTTCCCTTGAGTGCGACTTGGGACTCGGCTTTGAGCGCCGCCGCGTTGTAAGGCTTGAAGACCATAAATGAGTCGATAGCCATAATACTTCCTTTCCGGGGCTAGGTAAGTTGAGGCAGCCGGCGGCGCCGGGCTGCTACTTCGGCATACGCGACACCAAACGGAGCGAGATGGTCAGCCCTTCGAGCTGATAGTGCGGCTTGAGGAAGAACTTGGCGCTGTAATAGCCGGGGTTCTCCTCGTTCTCCTCGACCTGAACCAAGCCTTCGGCGAGGGGATGGGTCGCCTTCCAGTCCTCGGACGAGGAGTCGGGCGAGCCATCGACGTACCGGTTGAGCCAATTCTGCAGCCACGTGGTGAGCTGCGACTTGGTCATGGTGCTGCCGATCTTGTCGCGCACCATGCACTTCAGGTAGTGGGCGAACCGGCAGCTGGCGAAGAGATAGGGCAGCCGCGCCGAGAGGTTGGCGTTGGCTGTCGCCGCCGGGTCGTCGTACTCCTGAGGCTTCTGCAGCGACTGCGCGCCGATGAACGCCGCGTAGTCGGTGTTCTTGCGATGGACGAGCGGCATGAAACCGTTCTTCGCCAGCTCGGCCTCGCGGCGGTCGCTGATCGCGATCTCGGTCGGGCATTTCGCCTCGACGCC
>DATGFU010000606.1:0-4997 GCA_035308865.1 Allostellaceae bacterium
CCTGTTCGACGACCTGGGTGTTCTCGCCGAGGATGACGCCCTCGTTTGAGGTATCATTGTCGGTCGGGATTGGCACCGGGTTTCCGGTGTCGGTGGCGACCTCGGAGCACACGCCCGGCGTGATCATGCCGCCGTAGGCGAGCTGCGCGTCCATGATCTCGGTATAGAAGCCCTGCGGGACGGTGTAGCCGCCGGAGGGTCCGGAGTCTGTGCCCTGCGCGGCCTGGAAGCGGCGGCTCGCGATCACCCGCTGATACTCGTCCAGGCCCGCCAGTCCGGCGCGCAGATATCGGTCGAAGGTCTGCCACTCGATGTCCTCGCGATTGGCGCGCTGACGCTGCGACATGCGTCCGAACGGCCGGTTGCCAGCGCGGTCCGCGGCGGCGGCGTGCTCTGCGTCCTCGAGATCGCGGCAGATTCGGATTTCGTTGCCGAGCAGCGTGGCGTGGGCGAGCAGCCCCTGGAACCTCCGGCCCTCGGAGCCGGTCATCGTGCGGCCGTGCGCGCCCGCAACTATCGCCCGCGCCTTCGCCAGCAGCTCGGTCTGGCGCCGCTGAATTGCCGCGAGGTTCATGATTTCGTCCTTCTCCATGTCTGCGGAAGGCGGTCGGCAGCGATGTGGCCGTGCTCGATCGCCTCCGCGAAGAGGCGGCGGAGCTCGCTGCCGGAATCGGTCGGGTCGCCGAGGGCGTCCAGCCGCAGCAGGCGCAGAGCCCCCGGCAGCGCGCCCTCTAGCCGCAGCCCGGCAACGAGGTCCTTCTGGTCGAGCATCGCTTCGCCGAGGGCGACAAGCGCATCGAACATGCGATCGACGATAGCGCGATACTCGGGCAGCACCAGGTCGCAGAGGCGGATGCTCGCCGCGGTGCGCTCGCGCTCAAGCCGCGGCCCGACGATGCGCTGAGCTTCCTCCACGATCTCTAGCTCGCGGCTGAGCCGATCCATTTCGGCCGTCTCAGCGTCGACCCGCGGCATAGCCGGCGGAGGGGGCGCGGGCGCCCCGTCGCCCAACAGCTCGGCCGCGCCGATCTCGGCCGCGGACGGCTTCTTGACCTCGGCCGCCCTCGGCGATCCCCACCACATGCCGCTATTGCCACGCTCGGCGATGCGCCTGGTGATGGGCAGCAGCAGCGCGATCAACTCGTCATGCCGCTGCGACAGCTCGGCCGAGAGCCGGGACAGGCGCACGTACTCCGGCGACAGCTCGGCGAGCGTCGGGCGCGGCGCGACCGCAGCGGTCGGGGCCTTGGCGGGGCTGATCTTGCGATTGAACACGAACCCTCCTGGTCGACTAGAGCCTACCGAGCGCCGGGCGGTGATACTTGGGACGAAATTGCCGGGTCGCATTTTGTCCCACGCTGCTGGCGGTACTTCCGGCGCCGGCGGTCGATGACAGCGGGCCGGTTATGCGCGGCGACTTCGTCGTCATCGGCCGTCATCGCCGCCGCCTCCCTGTCGGACCTGGCGCGGCCGGTTTCGCGATACAGCTGCATGCGGTCGAGCGCGGCAGCGTCGTCGACGTGGTGCCTGCCAGCGGGAGCCGTGCCGGGCTTAGGGGCGGCATCGGAGCTGCTAAGGGGGGCACGGTAGGCAGAAGCGGCGGCGGCGGCGCGGCGGTCGCCTGTGATGGCCGCGATCACGTCGAGCAGCTGGGCGACGTCGACGATCTGATGGTCGGGGTCGGGGTCAGGCGGCAACAAGCTCTCCCTTGGCGGCCGACGGCCGTTCCGAGGATCCTGCAGTTGAACGGCTCACGGGGAGCGGCGCAGCGTCAATATGGCGGGGCGACATCATGGCGCGCCGATCTGAGGCATCACCGCCTCGCCCCTTGCCGAGCACTTTCCTGTGCAAAGGCCGCGGCCATCTCGGGATCGCGCTTCGCTATAGCCTCGATGTCACTCGGGTCGAAGGTGCCCTTGGGAGGCGGGGCCCCCGGGCCAGAGGCGCAATCCCGATGCCCTCGACGGTGGCGTTCCCCCCCGTTCACCTTGCCGGGCATTGAGTCGACGGAAATTATTTCCTCGGCGCCGTCCGCACCCTCCTCCCCCGGGCCCCCTCCACCTCGCCGACGTAGGGGGATTAGTGGATCCCTTGGTGGATCTAATGGTGGAAGGGCGGCAAGTGGCTCCGGTGATGTTGGAGCCACTTGCCGGTAATCATGGAGCCGCTTGCCGGTAATGGTTTCGGTGGCGGCATCAGCGGCAAGTGGCTCCGGTGATGCATCAGCGGCAAGTGGCTCCGGTGATGTGGCCGGCTTCGGTCGTGAGAGCGCCTCCAGCCTAGAGAGATCGATCGCATATTCGGCGGCGCGACCGGTACGAGGCGATGCCGGTTGCGTTTGCCTCAGCACCCCGCGGCCGACGAGCTGCCGGATCGCCGCCCGAACTGTGCGCTCGCTCATTTCGAGGTCGGCCGCCAGCCGCGCATGCGACGGACGGATGCTGCCGCCGTCGGTGCCGGCGAACTCAGCGAGCCGGGCCAGCACGGCCTTTTCGACATAGGGGCGCAACATGCCCTTGTCGCGAAGCGGTGGCAGCCGAGCGGCATATACGACCGCCACGGCCTGGTAGCTCACGGCGCAACTGCCGGTGCTTAGTGGCCGTCGGAGGGGCTCCCCGTTTCGAGCATCCTGTCGAGGGCGGCTTTCGGGACGAGCACGCGCTTCCCGATCTTGATGGTTGGGATTTCCCCCTGCGCCGCAGCCGCATAGGCCTGATTGATCCCGATCCCGAGTAGCTCGGCGGCTTGCTTCATGTCGTAGGTCCTGCGCGCCATTGCATACCTCATCTGGTAGATGGGTTTCACACAACAGCGGGATATCACCAAGCGGCGCGAGTTGACAAGGCGTTTCACACGATGATAGGAAATGGTGATGAGCAGTGACACGAAGGGATCGTCGAGGGTCGGGCGCCCGCTGAAGCCAGGGCGCCCCGGCGAGAAAGACACGCTTTCGATCAGGACGACTGCCGAGCTGAAGGACGCGTTGGCGATAGCTGCCCGCGGCACCGGTCGCTCCTTGAGTCAGGAGGCAGAGCATCGGCTTGAGTGCTCGTTTCGGGACGGCAGGCTCCTCGAGGAGGCGCTCACCCTCGCCTATGGCGCTCAGACTGCGGCGCTCCTCCTACTCATCGCACAACTTATCCGGAGCGTTGGCCCTAACAATATCTTCGCCTCATCGCCCTCGCCGGACGGGTGGCTGCACAATTCGGCACATTACGAGGTCGTCTGCCGAGCGGTTGCCCAGCTCCTGGAGCGAGGAAGGCCACCCGGAGGGGGGAGTCACCCAGGCGGGGATGCCGGCGCGGGGTTCGTCGACCCAAGCTCCGGCGAGCTCTACGTGATCGCGACGCTGGATGCGTTGCTGGGACCCCAGGTCGAGATGGGCGTCGACGTCCCCGCCGGAGATTTCATCCGAGCGCACCTCGGGCCATTTCTCGATCGCCTGGAGGAGTCGGTGTCAGGTGAGATCATACCCGGAGGATCTTCGTCGTGAGCCGGCGCCACGAAGGTCACATCCGCGAGCGGTCGCCTGGCTCGTTCGAGATCCGCTACACGCTGCCGCCCGATCCCTGGACAGGCAAGCGCAAGGTCGTCACCACCACGTTCCGCGGCCAGCGCCGTGAGGCCATGGCCGAGCTCCGGCGGCGCTTGCGCTCGATCGACACGAGCGAGCATGTCGACCCCTCGCGGGTGACGGTAGGACAATGGCTCGACACGTGGCTCACTTCCATCCTCGAGGAGGTGTCGCCCAAGACGCACGAGCGCTATGCCGAAGTCGTCAGGAACTACCTGCGCCCGCGGTTCGGCGTGCTCCAGCTTGCGAAGCTGACACCGCCGCACATCCAGGCGGCCTATACCGAGTGGGCCGAGGGCGGCCGGCTGGACGGCAGGCCCGGCGGCCTTTCTCCTCAGACGCGCCGCCACATGCATCGAATTCTCCGGGCGGCGCTTCTTCGCGCCGTCGAGCAGCAGCTCATCGCCCGCAACCCGGCGGATGCCTTCCGGAAGCGGCTGCCCAAGGTGGAGCGGCGGGAAATGGTCGCCCTAACGGTCGACCAGGCGCAGACCCTCCTAGCTGCGCTGAGGCACACACGCACCTATTGGCCAGCGCTCGTCGCGCTGGCGACCGGCATGCGGCGCGGCGAGATTCTGGCGCTCCGCTGGCGCAACGTCGACCTCGACCGCGGCATTGTCCGCGTCACCGGAAGCCTGGAGCAGACGAAGGCCGGGCTTCGGTTCAAAGCTCCAAAGACCAACCGAAGCCGGGCGATCACGCTGCCCGCCTTCGCTGTCGAGGAGCTGCGGAGGCTGAAGCGGGAGCAGGCCGAGACCTTCCTTGCCCTCGGCATGCGCCCGAATCTCGACACGCTCGTCTGCTGCCGTGAAGACGGCGAGCCATTGCAGCCCCGCAGCCTTACCCACGAGTTCACTCGCCTGGTCGCCCGGGCGAAGGGCGTTCCCCGCGTTCGGTTCCACGACCTCCGGCATAGCCACGCGACGCAGCTCCTCGCCGATGGCGTTCACCCTAAGGTAGCGCAGGAGCGGCTCGGGCACTCGACGATCGCGACGACGCTCGATCTCTACAGTCATGTGACCAGCACGATGCAGGAGGATGCGGCGAGCCGTCTCGACGCTGCCTACAAGTCTGCGCTAAAGAGCCCCGCGGGCGGGGCGTGACGGGTTCAGTAGCAATTTCGGTAGCATCGCCGCATTTGGGTATGTCCGAAATCATATAAGTACTTGAAAGATATTGCAAAGGATGGGTGGCCGAGCGGTTTAAGGCACCGGTCTTGAAAACCGGCGGTGGCGCAAGTCACCCGTGGGTTCGAATCCCACCCCATCCGCCACCGCTCAGCCTGTCCGGACCGGACACATAGGTAACAGAACGTACCTAAGACATAGGTAACAACCTCGGGCCGAACGGGTTGTCGAGGGGTTGTAGGGTTTTCTGTTCCAAGTCGATATATCCGAGATCGTAGTGCATGAAGGAGACGAGC
>DATGFU010000607.1:0-15536 GCA_035308865.1 Allostellaceae bacterium
GTCATCAGCGCCATCATCTGCGCCTGAAGATCGGTGGGGAAGCCGGGAAACGGCTCGGTCATCACGTCGACGCCATCGACATGCGGACGGCCGCCGCCGTTGCTGCCCTTGACACGGATGCCGTCGGGCAGCTCGCTCACCTCGATCCCCGCGCCGGCGAGGACCTGGCCCACCGCCTCCAGCAGCGAGAGCGAAGTGCCGGTCAGCCGGACGTCGCCGCCGGTGACGGCAGCCGCCATCATGTAGGTCCCGGTCTCGATCCGGTCGGGGATGACGCGATGGCGGGCACCGCGCAGCCGGTCCATGCCTTCGACCACGATGCGCGGCGTGCCGGCGCCCTCGATTCGGGCCCCCATCGCCGTCAGGCAGCGGGCGAGATCGACGATCTCCGGCTCGCGGGCGGTATTCACCAGGACCGTCGTTCCTTCGGCGAGCGACGCCGCCATCAGCAGGTTCTCTGTGGCGCCGACCGAGGCCGCGGGGAACACCACCTCGGCGCCCTTCAGCCCGCGCGGCGCCTTGGCTTCGATGTAGCCCTGGTCGATCTCGATGTCGGCGCCGAGCGCCTGCAGCCCCTTGATGTGGAGATCGACCGGCCGTGCGCCGATGGCGCAGCCGCCGGGCAGCGACACGCGGGCATGGCCGGCGCGCGCCAGCAGCGGCCCCAGCACCAGCACCGAGGCGCGCATCTTGCGCACGAGATCGTAGGGCGCCGTCGTCGAGGCGATCCGCGAGGCGGACAGGGACAGCGTCTGCCCCTCGCCTGTCTCGGTCCTATCGATGGCGGCGCCGTGCTGTTCCAGCAACTGCGCCATCGAGCGGATGTCGACGAGGCGCGGCAGGTTGTCGAGCACCAGAGGCTCGTCGGTCAGCAGCGCCGCCGCCATAAGCGGCAGCCCGGCATTCTTGGAGCCGCTGATCGGGATCGTGCCGTGGAGTGCGGCCCCGCCGCGTACACGTATCTTGTCCATCGCTATCCTGGGTGGTCAGGCCGCGGGATCGTCGCTGTCGGCGCGCGCACGGCCCTGCTGCTTGCGTTTCAGAAGATTCTCGCGCAGGGCCGCGGCGAGGCGCCGTTCCTCCTCGGCCCGGCGCCGCCGCGCGGCTTCCCCGGCATTGGGCAGGCGGCGCGCCGTGTCGCCCTGGTCTTCCGTCATGGGGCGGCAGGATAGCAAGCGCGCGCGGGCTCAGCGAGCCCCGCCCGCTGCAACCTTCATTGCTGTGTCGGCATGGTCCGAGCCGTCCCCGACACGTCACCGACCAGCGGCATCGCTGCCTCTACCGGTCCGGCTCCCATGATGCCGAGCTGGCCTTGGCATGGAGCATCGTATCCGCATGAAGTGCGCCATCCGATGCGTAAGTGCCACGGGCCAGGACGGGCTGCCCGACGACGGGCACGACGGCTACGTGGCGGACAAGCGCGTCGCCGTAATCGATGGCGACGGTGCGCCCATCACGTGTCTCGATGTCCAGGCGCGAGCCGTTCGCCGACCGCACCACCCCCGTGAGCTGATGCGGGCTCATGGGCGCGGCAGCAGCTGGCGCGGCGTGAGGCAGATCCTTGAGCGCCACCTCGCGCGTCACAGCAGCGCCGGAAGCGGCGAGCCCAAAGATCGACAGCGATTTGTAGCTCGCGACATAGACATGGCCATTCGCGACGACCGGCACGAGATTGGCGTTGCCCGTGGTGTTGGGCCAGCTCCCCGCGGTGCCCGAGTAGATGATGTTGCCGTTCGACGGGTCGATCGCATAGAGCGAGATCGCGTTGGTCGCATCGAACGGCCGCGACAGCGCCCAGATCACGGCCGTGCCGGCGGCGGTCCCGTTCGACGAGACCGAGGTGAAGAACCCTGGATCCTGCCCTGTGTTGATGCTCGTCGAGAATTGCTGGACGAGGCCGAGGCTGGGACTCGCCTGAAGATCCCAGACCTCGACGGCATTGCCGCCGCTGGTGACGATCCGCCGGACCTTGTCCGACCCGGTATAGGCAGAGGGACCGCACCAACAGCCGCCGATATAGTACTCGCCCACGACCGCGTTGGCGCCGCCCGGGTTGTAGCCGCCGAGCGATGTCCGCTGCATGAGGTAGAGTTGGCCGGCCTTGCCCGCGGCGGCCACAAGGGCCGGCGTGGTCGAGGTCTGGGGGATCAGCATGGCACCGCCCGAGCCGAAATCCTCGTCGTTCTGGTCGAGGGTCGCCACGTCGTTGCCCGAGTCCGTCGGCGTGAAGTAGCTGGCGACGTGGCTCAGATCGGCCGTCACTTCGACGACGCTCTCGGCGAGATTCGCCGTCGGCTTATAGGTCGTGCCGCTATAGTCGGCGTTGCCGGTGACGAAGAAGACGTTGCCGGTTCCGTTGCTGGCCGGCCCGTAGCCTGACATCCAGATCGACGTCAGGAAGAAATCATCGGGGCTGGCCACCCGCCCAAGCCGGTTGAGCAGGTCGTTTTGCGCCAGCGGCTGCAGCGTGCCCGCCTGCCACCCGAGCAGCCAGCCGCGCGATATGTTGGCGTTGGTGTCGCAGTACGACGCGAAGCCGGCATAGATCGTGCCTTGGGACTCGAGCAGCGCCGCCCGCTGTCGGCTCGATCCGGCGTTGAAGCGGTAGGTGCCGCTGACCCCGGTCTGACCCGAAGCCGTGACGAAGACCGGCGTCACCATGTCATGCAGCGTCGAGAGGGACAGTTCGCGAACCTGGAATGCCGGCCCGCCCGGGCGCAAACTGTCGTTGATGAGGTACATCGCGCCCGCCGAGAGGTCGATGACCGGCGTCGACCCGATGCCGACATTGGGGCCGTTGTTGTTGCATCCCCCGGGGAGCGATGACTGCGGCATTGGCGCGAAGAGATTCCGGCTCAGCAGGATCTGCCCGGATTCCGCATCGATCGCGTAGACGCTGTTGTTCTCGGTCACGACATAGACGACGTCGTGGACCCCCCCGGCGATCGTCTGGTTCGTGACCAGCAGGGGCTGAGCATCGACCTGGTCGTCCAACGTGACGGTATGCAGCACGCCGAACGACGCGCCCGCGACGTTCGCGGGCGTCAGTGTCTGTTCATGCGGCTGCCAGCCTGACCGCTCGGTATCGTAGTGATACGTGAGGACGTTGGTGCCGGTGGCGCCGATCGCTGCACTCGCGATCAACAGCCCGCCGGCAGCGAAAGCCAATCGAGGATTAAGCATGACCCTGCTCCCAGGAAGCCTCGCCTTCACCTTTTACCGCCGCGAACCCCGTCTCGGTGAAGAAAAAGTCGCGGCAAAGCGTGTCACTTTTGGTTTCACGCCGGCACGAAGAACGGTCTTTCGCCCAACTCGGCTCTGTCGGGGCGCCCCCCTGCCCAGCGGACCGCTTGCTTGCACCGCCAGAGCCGCTATGGCATGGTCCGCGCCGCTCGCGGGAGCCCCCTCCCCGCCCCGCTCGCTGCCGTAGCTCAGTGGTAGAGCACTCCCTTGGTAAGGGAGAGGTCGAGAGTTCGATCCCCTCCGGCAGCACCATTACAATCAAGCACTTAGAGACCGGAATAACAGTGGCGGGCGGTTCATTCGCACCTCTGCGGCGCGCCTCGCCACGCGAACGCCGTTCGCCAGGGCGTCATTAGAACGCCTTCGGCAGCCCCGCCTGCTTGAGGATCGCATTGGCGAGGTGACGCTTCGTGGTGCTCGTGTCGATTGCGACCGTCTTCCCGGTCGGGCCTTTCCATATCTCGTGATCGCCTTTGCCCTGGCGCACGAAACGCCACCCCGCGCCGGCGAGCAGCCGGCGCAATTCGCGCGTGTATGGCCCCACCGCGCTAGTCGGCGTCGATGCCGATTTCGGCGAGCGTCGCGCGGGGCGAAAGCGAGACGAGGACGCCCTCGCCGAGACGGCCGCTCGCCGCCGCCATGTCCTCTGCGATCGCTAACGCGCGGGCGAACGCGTGCTCGAAATCTCGCGCCTCGAACGTCATGCCGGCGACGTCGGGCACGTCCTCCAGCAGCGACACGATGTAGCCGCCCTCCGGGTCGGGGGCGATCCCCAGCGGATAGCGGTGCTGCGCCACCGGGCGCCCTCCCGGTCCGGGAACGCCGCCAACGATCGCCGCCCTGAAGTGGGCGCCCGGGCGTTCATCGATGACCGCGCCGTCCTGCATGCGGCGCAGGATCGACCTCGGGCGACACTCTGTCAACGCGGCGCGTGGTGTACCAGGCTCACGTGGCCGCGCGGCTTCCCCATGGCAAAACCGACACGGTGTCGGTTTTGCCGCCCCGCGATCATGGCCATCGTCGGCAACCTGGCCGCCCATCGGACGATCTCGAAATCGGGCGGTATGCCGTCGAGGATCCGGGCGATCTCGCCCGGGACGGTGAAGCGCGCCTATACGCCGGGGCGGCGGCGCTGGGCGATCGCGACCTCGGCCTGCAGCGCGAGCGCGAGCCTGAGCGTCTCCGTAAAGCCGTCCGCCATCGCCTGGGCACATGCACGGATGAACGGCGTGAGCCGGCGGCTGTCGCTCTCGCGTAGCAGCGGCACGCTGGGCGCCACACCGATGTGCCAAGGGAAACGCCCGGCTACGGCTTTCCAGGCGGCGTCGACCTCGGCGGCGTCTAGCCCATGCAACGCGAGCTGCGTGCGCGACAGGTTCTCAACCTGTTGCTGCACGCTCTGCGGCGTCGGGCGCTCGCTCGTCATCGCGGTCGGGCGCCAATGGAGCGGGCGACCTGGCGTAGGTGCGAGCGGCCCAGCGATCGCAGGGTCCCGGCGAGATCGGGCGAAGCGCCGACGGTCACATGGTTGTTCTGGGTGATCGTATGGCCGCCATAGGTGGCCGAGCCGCCGCCAGCGAAGGCGGCCAGGACCGAGTTCGGCAGGATCGTGCCGGGCGAGCGGTTGATCCGGATCTCGGGCCCGCGCTCGCCGACCAAGTAGGGGCGGCCGCCGGGCGCCTCGCCGCCATCGGCGAAGGCGAGCAGCGGTAGGAGGTCGCCCAGCACCCCAAATATGCCGCCGCCGCCAGCGGCACTTCCGGCCACATCGGCGCCGGCAAAAGCACCACCAGCACCGAGCGTCGTCGCCGCGGCACTGAGCGCCGTGGCCGCTGCCGTCAGCCCCGCGCCGGCCGTGTTGAGGGTCACCCCGGCCGTGTTAAGCGTGGCGCCGGATGCCGCGTCCGTGGCGCTCCCGCCGAAGAGCGAGCTGAGAAGGCCGCCCCCGCCGGATTCGCCGAAGAGCGACGACAGATTGATCTTGTTGAGGCCGGTGGCGCCCTCGATGTCGGCCAGCAGCCCGGTGACCAGCTTCTTGCCGAGGCCCTCGATCCCCGACTTGAACATGTCCTCGATGGCCTTCTTGAGGCCGCCGTGCTTGCCTTCAAGGCCCGATATGAACGAGTCGGCGATCTTGTCGTTGACCTGCCTCCACACCTCGGCTTCCTTCTGAGCCGCCTCGTTGGCCGCCTCGACCTGCTTCTTCATCACCTTGTCGAACTCGATCGAGCCTTCGCCCCAGACGCGCTTCGCCTCGGCGAGCCAGCCGGCGAGGAGCTGCTTCTGCTGGTCGAAACTGCCGCGCGCGGCGGCGAGCTGCTCCTCCACGCCGGCGTCGTAGTCGCGCTGGTAGGTCGCGAGCGCCTGCTCCTGCGCCTCGAGCTGCTTGTTGGTCGCCTCGATGATTTGATCGGTCGCCTCGTTGTACTGCGGCGAGCCGGCGCCGAAGGCGCTCTTCGCGGCCTGCTGCTGGCCCTCCAGCGCCGCGGCGGCGCCGGCGGGGTTGCCGGCGATCTGCAGCCTGATGCCGGACCGGTAATCGCGCCACCACTCGTCGAGCGCCCGCTTCTGCTCCTCGAGCCCGCGCTTGGCCTCCTCGGCGCCCTTGTGCGCGGCGGCCACGCCCTCGCTGTATTCGCGCTCGTGGATGGCGCGGAGCTTCTCCTGGACGTCCTGCTGGACGCCGGCATAGTCGTCGATGCCCTTCTTCGCTTTAGCCAGGATGGCGGCCCAATAGGCATCCTCGAACGCAAGCGCCTGGGCGCCATGGAGCTTCCAGTCGTCGAGCTGCTTCGCCAGATCCGCCCGCAGCCCGGCCAGATACGCCGAGGCATCCTTCTTCCCGGTGCCGGCGCCGTCGATCGCCGGCGCAGAGGGCTTCGGATGCTCTCCTTCGCCACCGGCTGCCGTGCGCGCAGCGCGGATCTTGGCGACGAGCTCGTCGAACTCGCTCTTCAGCGCATCGAGCCGCTTCTGGTCGCCGGCGGCCCGCGCGGTGGCGCCCTGGTCGAGGTCGCCCTGGATGTTTTCCTTCAATCGGTCCATTTGCATGACGAGCGAGGCCGCCTTGGCCATGTCGTCGGTGCGGAAGGCAAAGCCGATCGTCTGCACGCCGCTGCCGACGAACGTCGTGAACTTGGTCAGCGCGTCGAGCAGCCCGGTGTCGGCGATCGCCTTCTCCAGCCCCTCGAACGCCGCGCCTAGATCGGCGACGCCCTTCGCGAACTCGTGGGCGCCCTCGGCGTCGGCGCCCGACCATTCGACCCCGAGCTGCTGCGACCGGCGGCGGGCCTCCTCGATCCCCTCGCGGGCAAACTCCAGCAGCGCGGGCGTGACCTTGGTCGTGAGCTTCTGGCCGAATAGATCGCCTTCGATGATGTTGCGGTTCGTGTCGTCGGCGAAGCCGTCCAGCTTCGTCCCCGCCTCGATCAGGACCTCCAGCAGCGGCCGGAAGTGGCCCGGCGCATCCTGCACCTGGATGCCGAGCGCGGCGAAGGCCTGCGCCGCCTTGCCGTTCGGCTCGATGACCGCTTCCTGCATCGCCTGGCCGAAGCGCGGGATCACCTTCGCGAAAGATTCCCAGTCGGCGCCGTTCTCCTTCAACGCCAGGCGTAGCGCCGACAAATCCTCGATGCTGATCCCGGTCGCCTCGTGGATGTGCTCCAGATCCTCGCCCGTCTCGGCGAGCGTCTTGAACGACTCGAAGGCGCGCTCGATCCCGAAGCCGGCGAGGAACAGCTCGCTGAGCCCGGCCAGATCCTCGCGCAGCCTGGTGATCGGCGCGGCGGCGCCCTCGATGCTCTCCCGCATCGCGGAGAAGCCGCCGCGGCTTGTCTCCGACAGCTCGGCAAGCTCGTGTCGGAGCGAAGCGGTCTCCTTCTGCGCCGCCGTCAGGCCCTGCACCGCCTGCCCGAGCCCGGCCTTCAGCTCGGCCGACGCCGCGTCGCCGGCAGCGTTCATCTCGGCGGCGAGCTTGCGGACCTCCGACGAGAATTCGCGCGCCTGCGCCTGCGCCAGCGCTAGCTTGGTCCGGAGCTCGCCCTCGTCGACGGCGATCTTGGCGGTGAGACTGGCTTCGCCCATCAGGTGTCTCCCTCTTTAGGGTTGCCGGCCGCGGGCGCCCCCTTTGCAGCGCCCCGCCGGCGGTCGGTGTTGTCGCGGACACCGCCGACTGGTCCGGGCGCCGCGGCGGAGTGGGCCGCTTTCGGCCGCGCCGCGGCCGTCCGGCTAGGGCGCTGGAGGCGAACGCCGTTCGCCCGGTTGGGGTACTGGCCGTGCTTAATCATGGGCCTGTTCTTGCACCTGGTGCACCGCGCCGCCGGTCGATAGCCACACCTCGCCCTGAAGGGTCACGAGGTGCCGGCCCGGGCCCGCTGCCCGCTGCTTCACCACCAGCGGGTGGGTGCCGCGAAAGGCGATCGGCTTCCCGATGGTCGGCAACTGGGCTCGCCACAGGACCGCCACGTCGCCGTCGACGAGCACGTCGGTTTCGACGCGGCCGTCGACGAGGACCTGGCGCACGCCGCGGACGATGTAATCTGTCCCTTCGTGGCGGACCGTGTCGCCGATCGCCGGCGCCGTCATCAGAGCGGCTCGCGGTAGACGGGATGGCCGGGGCGCAAGGAGTCGCGTTGCCCGGCAGCGATAAACCGATGGAATTGTCCCGTGAGCTGCCGCCGTCGCGCCGTCGCGCGCTCTTCCTCCCGCGTGTGCTGCGCGATCTCGGCTTCGCACTGGTCGACGGTTGCGTCGTCGCGGAGAACCAGCGCCAGTTCGCGACGGCGTCCCGCGTTGGCCGCGGCCTGGCGCGCGATGTTGCGGTCGCCGATCAGCATGTTGTCGAGGGACTGCAGCTCGTCGAATGTGAGGCCCTGCGGCACCGCGGCGGCAAATGCGGCCTCGGTCTTCGGATTGAGCAAGGGCGTCGTGGTCTCCATCTCATTTTCCCTTCCACAGGTGACCGTAACCGGCGGCCTCGTCTTCGCGCCGGGTCAGAAGCATCCCGGCCTGCGGCCCGCGCGGGCGTCCTCGCTCGCGACGCGCCTGCGCTCCGCCTCCTCATGCTCCTGCTTCAGTCGCGCCGCCTCGGCTTTCCTCGCGGCAGTCCCCGGGTCGTTGCCGGTCCTGGCCCGCGCCGCGCCGCGCCTTTGCAGTTCGGCCTCTTGCCGCTCGTGCTCCTGCTTCAGTCGCGCCGCCTCGGCGGCGCGCGCAGCTCGCCCCGTATCCCGGCCCCCGGCCGTCGCCCTGATGCCGGCCGCCCTGAATGCTCTCCGCAGTGCGCCCTCTTCCGAGGCCGGAAGCTGCACTTGGAGATCGCCTGCCAGCAGCTCTCGCCCAAAACGCTCGATCCCGGAGATATCGATTCCCGCCGCGCGTGCGGTCGCAATCGCGTCCGGCGCGGCCGGAATCGGCACCACCGAGATCTCGAGCAGCTCCTGTTTTAGGAAGTCGATCCCGCCCTGGCGGCTCCGGTCGGTCGAGTATTTCCACTCGATCGGCAGCCACGCCACCGACACCGCGTTGAGAAAGAGGCCCTTCACCAACCGGAAGATCGTGTCGGCAAAGGGATAGGTTTCCGCGTCGGCGAAGGTCACGGTGCCGTAGAGTGCATCGCCCGAAGTGTAGATGAGCGACGTGCGGCCGACCGGCGGCTGCTCGGCGTCGTGCGAAAAGAGCACGACGGGGTTCTTCCTGTAATTGGCCAGGTCCCACCCCGAGGTGGCGATGGTGCAGCCATCCCGGGCGACCGAGTTGTCCGAGAGCCTGAAGGTAACGTTCCGGTCGGTGCTTGCCCCTGCGTTCATGGTGGCGATCGCGCACACGGCGGTCTCGGCGCTCCGGCCGGCCGCGAGGCCGAAGCGGCGCAGCTCGGACGTTGAACAGAACCGGCGAAGCGTCATTCCGCAGCCTCCGACTGCAGCGCCTTCCTCCTGCCGTGCGGAAAGGAGATCGCCGGGTCCTCCTGCGGCGCCGGCGCCTCGGCCACGACCGGCGCCTCTTCCGGCTCGGGGAGGGCAAGCGCGCGGTCGATCTGGCGCAGGGCCTCTTCGAGGTCCCGCACGTCATACTTCGCGTTTTCGACGTGCTGCTTGGAGACGGCGCGGGCGGCCGTTCCGGGAACCGCCTCGTTGAATTTCCGCCTCAGCACACTCGCCATCGGCTCAGCCCGTTGGGCGCCAAGGAGCGTCGCCTTCTGCTCCAGAAGCCTCAGCTCCGCTCGCTCTTCGCGCCGCCTTTCCTCTTCGGCTACGGCGGCTGCAAGATCCGATTCGCAGGAGCGCAGCTTCTCCCGCGCAAGCGCCAGCTCGGCCTCGATTTCGGCGCGCCAGGTCCGTAGGCGCTCCTCGTTCATCTGATCCTCTCATCGATGATGCGTTGCCTGATGAGCCATTCCCGGAACACCGATGCCTGCCCCGTATCAGGCTGATCGGGATCGCCCAGCGCATAAGTCGCCTGCGGCTGGAACGTCGGCAGCGCATGGTGCGCCACGTCGTATCCCTTGCCGCGCAGCTCATTGAAGACGCCATAGATCACGGCATAGGCGGCATGGAGATCGCGGAGCGCCTGGAGCGCCCGGCGCAAGGCGTCATCGACCTGCGGCTTAAAGCGCAGGCAAGCCTCGTAGCTGGCGAGCCCCTTTGCCGCCAACAGAGCCTCCGTCTTTTGCCCGATGGCGGGCAACAGGATGGCCAGTTCGTCGCGGGCCGCGATGATCTCGTCATTGGGGTCGCCCGAGACGATTTCGCCGCCTTCGACAAGGTCTTTCGCGCGGTCGGCGACGGGACGCTTCGAGTCCTGGCGCCGCAGCCTCGCCTTCGCCCGCTTGATCCGCTGTTCAGAGGCGTTGGCGCGTTCCATGAAGGTCTGCAGCTCGGCCGCCGCAGTCCGGTATTCCGGATGCTCGGCCAGCGGGGTCAGCGCGTCGGGAGCTTTCTTGGGGGTGCCCAACATTCTCATCGCTTCCATGGCATCGGCGGATCGTGCGGCGAGCGGTTGGCCATTTACAGTCCACATGGCCAATAATCGGCGCCGGCGAGGATGCGCCGGAGCGTGCGCCGCCTAGGGACCCTCCCGAAGCCGCAGCGTCGCCACTCGGCCGCCAGGCTGCCCGTGATCGCGCGCTCGACCAGCTCGGCCCGCCGCGACCAGCTCAGCGTGCCCGCGAGGCCGGCGGCGATGCGCTGCAGGAAGCCGTTGCGCTCGCGGAGGCGCGCCCGCCGGCGCACCCGATCGTCGGCGGCCGGAGGCGCCAGGCCGGCGATATCGTCGAAGCTCGCATCGGGGCTGGCGTTGTATTGGCCCACCCAGTCCGCGAAGGCGACCGCGCGCGCATCCCCGTGCTCGGCCGCGATCGACGCGACATAGAGGAGGATCGCGACCGGGTCGGACTTCATGAGCCGGAGCCTCCGTCGCGCACCTTAACAGGACTTAACAGGTCGACGGAGCGGCGTCCGTCCTGCGCGGAAAATCAAAGGTCGGATTTGGCGGCGATTTCCGCGGCTTCCAAGCCGACGTTGGGCGCTTTTTCGCCTCCCGAAAATCAAAGCTTAGCAAAAGAATCTGCCGGTGCCGCTGGCCGCGGTTGCGGCGCCCGCGCGGGGTGGGAACGAAAACCCCCTACCCCTGCAGCGGGCGCATGGCTCGCGGCGCCCATCGGTTCGCGGCGCTCCGCGCTGGGCGGGCGCGGCGGTCATTGAGCGCCGTTACGTAACGGTTGCCAGGGCGCCGCGTCCCCGGCTAGCGTCGACGCTGCATCCAACGGGGGACGAGCGAGTGGCAAAGAGCAACGCCGAGCGCCAGCGGGCGTTTCGCGCGCGGCGCGCCGCCGGCGAGCCGACAGCTCCACGCGGGAAGGGCGTCGGCCGCCGCAGCCGGCCTAAACGATGGAGCGACGCCGTGGGCGAGCTGCGCGACCTGGTCGCGGAATACGAGGCCTGGCGCGACAACCTTCCGCCGTCCTTGGAGGAGAGTGCCCTCGCGGAGAAACTGGACGCCATCATAGCGCTGGAGGGCGTGATCGACGAGCTGGAGGCGGTCGAGCTGCCGCTGGGGTACGGTCGCGATTGAGGCGAACGATGCCAAAATGGCTTTGCTGTAGGCGCCGGCCTGGCGCGACGGCGCTGCAGCCAAGGTCGCTGATCTAGTATTCGCGCCGTCCGAAGATTTTAGCGTCCCGCAGCGCGGCCGTTTCGTGCCCTGAGCAGTAGACCACGCGACGATCATCCGCCGTATTTCTGACCCTATATGGCGTGGTTGTCTGGCCCACGACAATATTCCGTTATCGAGGGCCAGACGCGCCCACGTCGGGACCATGCCGCGCGCAGTATTGGCGCGGCGCGGACCTGTTTCTCGCCTCTGTAGCTTGTCAAATTACTGGCGCGAAATAAACCGTTCGTAAGGAATTTGGCGTCGACCGATCGGCGCCGAGCCGGGCGGGCGAGTTCCAACTCACGCGCCCAGCTCGGCGCCGGGACGCGAACGACGTTCGCTATGGCTTCCGCGTGGCCGCGCGTGCGTGGCGGGTGCGGGCGAGCGGCTTGCCGTCATCGGACCATGCAGAATCTGCGGCGGCATCGCCGATCTCGACGGTCATCGGACGCGAATGGCATTCGCCTCTCGCCGGCCAGAGCCGCGGCGGGATTGCCGCCGGGTCGAAGGCGAGGCCGAGGCCGGCGACGGCGTGATCCTGGAGCACGTCGCCGGCGAGCGCCGCGGCGAGGCGCTCGAGCGCCGCGGCGAAGCGCCGGCATTCATCATTCAGCCAGTCGACGAAGCTCGGGTGCGGCTGCCAGTCGATCGGCGAGGCATAGACCGGCCCGCGCGGCCCGAGCTGGTAGCCGCGCTCGATCGTGCGCTTGACGCGGCGACCGCCGACGCGGTCGACCACCGTGGCATAGAGCGGCGTCCGGTCGCGGAGCCAGTCGAGGATGAGGATCTTCGGGTCGCCGCGGCGCCACCCCGCGGCCCGCAACGCGTCGCTTACATAGACCTGGTCGGCGCGGCTCTCGCATCGTGTCGGCCACGGCAGCGGCGAGGCGAAGCTAGGCTCCGGCTGCTCGGCCCGCCGCGCCGCCCGCGCGACCAGCGCCCGCGTTGTCGGGTCGCGGCGGAACAGCGTCACCATCGTCTCGTTGACCGCGACCGCGTCACGCGGCACGCGGTCGGCCAGGTGCGCATACCGGCCGCCGTCGATCGTCACGCCATAGGCGCCGATCCGCGCCAGCTTCGCGGTGCCGTCGGACGTCGCGCCGTGCGGCTCGCGGGACGGCGCGGCCAGCTCCGCCTCGACCTCGAAAAGCCCGGACAGCTCGTCGCCGGCGACGCGCTGCGTCCGGTACGCCCAGACGAGCAGCTCCCACAGCGTGACGCGTACAGCATTCGCGATGGCACCCTCCTCGCGTGGCGCGCACGCGGAATCGACGCCCGACGCGTCTCATGCTAGAGAGACGCCGGCCCGGTCCGGTGACATCGAGTGTTCGCGAAGGTAGAGCGCCCCGCCATCCCGCTGGCGGGGCGCAATTATTATGGCGCTCGCGCGTGAAGAATGGCTTGCGAGCTTGGCCACGCGGCGGCTGACGCAGGTTCGGGCTCTGTACGCGCCAACAGAGCGTCGATAGCGGCGAGTTCCGCCATGATCTCGGCCTTTGCCTGCGAGGCTTTTGCCAGCCGGGCCGACAAGCGCTCCCGGGCGCCAGGACGGTGGTAGTCGGCGCCCGCGATCTGCTGTCTCACCTCGTGCTTAAAATCTAGACAGCCCATGTTATGCCAATGGCGGCCAACCCGCTGGGCAAAGATACGACGAACGACCGACGTCGGAGCGTCCTCCAACCAATTCAGATCCGCGTAATATTTTGCGTGGCCGTGGATGTGGTCCCAGCCCGCGCCTTTGCTCTCCGCGAGTTCCCGCAGCTCGCGGACCGTCTCGTCGTGGCGGTCCCGGACCTTGGGCGAGTCCAGGTCGGATAGCCAGCGCTCGATGTTGGAGCATTCCTGCTCGGCATCCCGCAGCTGCCGTTCGAGCCGATAGCGCCGGCCGGCGGCCGCCCTCTTTTGCTCCTCCAGCCGCGCGCGCTCCTCCTTCGCGCGCTCGGCTTCCGCGGCGAGCCTTGCCTCCTCTCTTGATCCCGGAACCGGAAGGTCGCCGGCGCGGATTAGGCCCGCGGCGAGCGCGTCCTGCGTCCGCTCCTGCTCGCGGCGGCGTTCTAGGTCGTAGGGATTCGAGCCGGTCTTCCGAGGCTTCTCACGGTCGCTCCAGCCTTCGTCATCGAGCCAGTTCGCAGGCGACTTGGTGAAGGTGGGATCGCGGAGTTGCTCCCCTGCATAGCGCCGGGCGCCCCGCAGTATGTCCACTCCCGAGGCATGGTCGCGAGCATCCCGGTAGGCGGCGCGTGCCGCGCCCTTGTCCTTCTGCCATGGATAGCTCTGCCAGAACTCCTCGAATTCGCGCTCCATTTCAGGTGCCAAAGGCGCTATGAGGCTCGCCCGTCGCGGCCGGCGGGCTGGTCCAAGCCGCTCACCGGCCGCGCCCCCACCCTCCCCCTGCTGAGCAACCGGCCCATCAGCGGGCCGCTGGGTAACCGGAGGGACGAAACCCTTCCAACCGCCATCCGCAGCGTTTGCTAGCCAGCCGCCGAACCATGCCAGCAGCCACGCATGCGGGTCGTGGCCCGACGGCGGCGCGGTGGCACCGCTGCAAAGATTGTAGGCCCGCCAGCGGCTGTACGCCTTTTGCGGCGCGGGACAGCCGTGCTCTCGCGCCAGGCGGTCAAACTCGGGTGGAATCACGTCCCCGAGCATGGTGATGTCGAGGGGGTGCGCGCTCGGCCGCGCTTCTTCTTTTTCTTCTTCCGGGGGGTAAATAGACTTCTCTGAGTTAACAGGAGAGTCTGAGAATCTATATAGGGGGGGCGTCGACTCGGTTTCGGACTCGCCGACTCGGGGCGCCTCGGCCGAGTCCGGCGAGTCGGCGGTCGCGCCGATCGACATCGAGGACAGCACCAAGCGGCCGTCGTCATCGGGGCTGAAGCCGGCGAGCAGCTCGTCCCGGCGCGCTCGGAAGGCACCGACATTCCGGCCAAAACCTGCGATCTCCGCGAGCTCGATGTCACTTGGCGGCAGCCCGCGAGCCTCTGCATAGGCGATGAGGCGCGAGCGCGGTTCGCTGACGGCGGCAGGCGGCCGGCGCAAAATTGCGCCGGCCGCGGGCGCGTCGCCCGTTACCGGCTCGCGGAAGCGCCGGGCGGCCTTTCCGAGGACGTCGCACCGTTCGAGAAAGCCCTCGCGCTCGAGCCTCTCGGCATAGCGCTCGAGGACCCCGTGGTGGCATCCGGTCTCGGCCTGGAATGCCTTTGTTGGCGAGAACAGCAGCGTTCCCCGGGGTACCGGCCGACTCACTCTCCCTACGGTGACGACCTCAGGCCTATCCCGGAACGCCCGCGCCAACATCCAATCGAGCGCGACGCGCTGCGCCTCCCTGCGAGGTCGAGGCAGTCCGGAGCGAACTAGAAGCTCTAAGCCGGCCCCACTCTGTCGCGCCGCCGGCGGCGCTTGCGCCATCAAAGACATCCCGCGGTCCCGCTGCGAGAGTTTCAACGCCCTCGGCCGGACGCAGAGAGCTGGCCCCGAAGGGCAACGCAAACCTGGGCTACTTCACGGGGGGTTCTCCGGCCGTTGAACTCGGCCCGAGGCCATCGAGCGAAACCGAGAGGAGGCGCCGTATCGCCTCGGAACGCGACGGGCGCCCGGGCTGCCGGCGGCGCCACGCGTCCAGCTCGTCGATCATTTCCGGCGCGAGCCGCAGCATGCAGCGTCGCTTCGGAGGGGTCGCCGTGGCTTCGGGACCGCTATCGGAGGCGCGCCTGGCCTCGGCGGCGAGCGCCTCGGACAGAAGCAGACGGACCGCCGGCGCCAGCCCTGGGCGCCCGGTCTGCTCGGCGGCCCACCTGTCGAGGCGCTCGTGCATCGTGGGGTCGAGAAATACGTCGAAGCGGCGCTTTGGTCGCGGCATGAGCCACAGACTCACACACCTCCGACTTGAAATCCAGAGGGCCGACGCGTACTGTCAAAAGACGTTTGTATATACCACGCGGTTCAGTCGCTTTTTTGGTCTCCCGTCCTCCTACAGCGAGGTGATCCGATGTCGAACGCGGTCCGAATTGCCGAGCTGCCGCTCCCAAGTGGGGGCCGACTCCAGCGACTCGTGCGCAAGTGGGAGCGCCTCAATGCGCCCCGCAGGGGGCGCAGCGACGATGAGATAGACCGCGTCGCCGACGAGCAGGCCAGGCTGGGGGAGG